>CAYWHV010000274.1:0-4048 GCA_964458045.1 uncultured Methanospirillum sp. | reverse complement strand
GGATTGAGGATTCAGTATGAGTGTTAAAAAGATCATCGCGTTCATCCCCCCTGACTGTTGAGAGTAATATCGGCATAATCAAAGACAGGTATTCTTCACCTTTATCGAACCAATGGTCCGAGCATTCGAGAAAAATGCCGGAATAATCGATAAATTATTAAAACCGCATCACCTAACTTCTTTTTAGAAAATCCGTCTCCCGGACAACATTTTGGATCAATTATCCAGTTGTTTACATTTCCCTGACAGATAGCCCCATAACAGAAATCCATGATAAGCATCATTGTCGGTACAAGACCCGAGATCATCAAGATGTCTCCGATCATCCGGGAGTGTCAGAAGAGACGGGTCCCTTTTTCTCTTCTCCACACCGGCCAGCATTATTCGTACGGAATGGATCGGGTGTTCTTCGATGAACTCAACCTTCCCACCCCACATCATCATCTGGACGTCGGATCTGGATCTCATGCAGCCCAGACCGGGGCGATCATGTCCGGGATTGAAACAGTTTTTGATGAGGAGCGGCCGGATGTTGTGCTGGTGCAGGGTGATACGAATACCGTCCTTGCTGGTAGTCTGGTTGCTGCAAAGATGTGCATTCCATTAGGGCATGTGGAGGCCGGCCTTCGAAGTTATGACCGGAACATGCCCGAAGAGGTCAACCGGGTCGTTGCGGATCATCTGGGGGATTGGCTGTTTGCTCCCACAGAGAGAGCCCGGGAGAATTTGCTGAAAGAGGGAATTGATACGGGTAAGATCCTGGTCACCGGAAATACCATCGTCGATGCGGTGTACCAGAACCTAAAGATTGCAAAAGATAGGGATGACGTCCTGAAGACCTTTGAAGTCAGGCCAAAGGGGTATTTTCTCGTCACCGCTCACCGGCAGGAGAACGTGGATAACCCGGAGAAATTACAGCATATTATCAGTGCCCTGACAACGATCCACGAACGGTTTTCAATCCCGGTTATCTTTCCGGTTCATCCCCGGACACGAAAGATGATTGAAACGTTTAAGATTCCGGTGAACGGAATACATCTTACCGAGCCGATCGGGTTTTTTGGTTTTCTCCAACTTGAATCAGGAGCACGGCTTGTCCTCACCGATTCAGGCGGGGTGCAGGAGGAATGCTGTATCCTTGGAGTGCCCTGTGTAACCCTCCGCGAGAATACTGAACGGCCAGAGACGGTGGATGTCGGGGCTAATTGTATTGTTGGGACTGAACAGGGAAAGATTCTGGATGGTGTCCAGGAGATGATTGGGAGAACCGGTGGATGGAGTAATCCTTACGGGGATGGAACTGCCGGAGAGAAGATCGTGAATTGGTGTATTGGACAAACAGACAGGAATGAATAATTTGGGGGAAAGGGAATGAGTTCAAAAAGAATTCTGGTAACCGGTGGCTCAGGCTTTATCGGATCTAATCTTGTAGCGGAACTGGAATCACGGGGCCACGAGGTTATTGCGGCGGACCTACTGAATACTAATCATGAACATTACATCCGGGCAGATGTGAGGAATTTCCGTCAGCTGGAACGAATTTTTGAGAAGAATACCTTTGATTATGTGTACCATCTCGCTGCAGAATACGGAAGGTGGAACGGAGAGGATTATTACGAGAACCTCTGGGAGACGAACTGCATCGGGACAAAGCACATGATCAGGCTCCAGGAGAAGAAGAAGTTCCGGATGATCTTCTACTCAAGTGCCGAGGTATACGGGGATTATGAAGGGAGGATGACGGAGGATGTCATGGTTCACAATCCAATCTCTGATACCTACCAGATGAATGATTATGCCATCACCAAATGGGCAGGTGAACTCATGTGTCTGAATTCAGCGAAGATGGCAGGAACAGAGACGGTCCGTGTCAGGCCGGTCAACTGTTACGGCCCTCATGAGCATTACACCCCCTACCGGGGATTTATCCCGAAGTTCATCTGGCATGCCCTGCATGATACGCCATATACGGTCTTCAAAGGTCATAAACGAATCATTGATTTTGTAGAAGACTCCTGCCGGACCTGGGCCAATATTGTTAATAATTTCATTCCCGGTGAGGTTTACAACGTGGCAGGAAAACCCGAGTGGGAACGGGATATCAAAGAGTACTCGGATCTCATCCTCAAAGCAGTTGGAAAGGATGACTCACTCGTTACGTACGAGGAAGCAGAACCATTTACCACGAAGATCAAGACGATTGACTGTTCAAAAGCAGAACGGGATCTGAACCATAATCCGAAAGTTACTCCAGAAGAGGGTATTAAACAGACGGTTGAGTGGATGAGATGGAATTATCGAGTTTAATGAAATAACATTAAACTATGCCCCGGGAAATGTCCCAACAACTTCTGTATCTATGAAGTATTATCAATCCGATATGATTAGGATTAATTTATTAGAGAACAGAATTAATAGCAGGGCATTATGAATGTGGTAAAAAATGGTTTTCACTATCAATCCAGTATTGATAAGTCGAAAAATCTTAGACTTTTTCCTCTTGAATTAGTGCAGAGTATGATTCACGAAGATAAGAAATATTCGGTCGAAGATGCCCGGAAAATATTAAATTCTCGGTTTAAGGGTGAATTTAAAGATATCATCCATGAAATTAGAAATGAATAGGCTTCTTTTTCTTGATACAAGTGCTTTTTTTAAAGAATATCATGATGAGAAGGGATCTGATATTCTGCACGATATTTTTCATCAGGCAAAAGATGGCAGGATAGTTCTATGTATATCAGTACTTACTATCAGTGAATTGCTTAATGCATTAGATAAAATCCGGAGAAGACATATTATTTCAGATTCTGACTGCCTCACTATCGCTGATACAATACTCTATGATATCACTGAATTGACCAAAAAAGAAGCAATGAAGATCTACGAGCCTACAGAACATATTATTCGTTCTTCCTGGGATCTAATTCTTACCCATCACCTGTCTGCAATAGATTCTATTCAGGTCAGTACCGCAATTGACTGTGGAGCAGATATTTTTGTAGCAGCTGATACATACCTCTTGTCCCAGGCACATGAAATAGGAATTAACACCTGGAATGTTGAAGAAGGGCATGAACAATAATTTTCAGTGAACATGAATAATCCTTCACTACTCATAATCAAGAAGAAAGATAGAACATTTCGATCATTTTCCGGAAATTTGGAATAGAGAGGTAATCATGACTGATTGGGATGAAGAGTTTCAAAACAAAACAGTTCTCATAACCGGTGGGGCCGGGGCGGTTGGTGGAAACCTGGTCGCAGCACTCAATTCATTGGAAACCAGGAAGATTATCATTCTTGATAACCTTTCGTCATCGTACGAATGGAATATTCCCAAAAGCCCGAAGATCCAGTTCATCCAGGGGGATATCCTGAACGATGAAGACCTGAAATGGGCCTTTAAAGAAAAGCCGGATATTGTCTATCACCTGGCTGCCCACTTTGCAAACCAGAATTCGGTTGACAGCCCGGAGACTGATTTGATGGTGAATGGCATGGGAATTTTAAAAACCCTTCAGTATGCTCACCTGGTCAATGTTGACCGGTTTGTGTACTCTTCATCAGGGTGCGGAGTATACGGCCTTGAATCAAAGATGCCATTTGAAGAACATGATGTCTCCATTCATCTCCATACTCCCTACCAGGTAACAAAGCTCCTTGGTGAACTCTATACCAATTATTTCCACAACCTCTATGAACTCCCCATCGTGAACGCCCGGTTTTTTAATTCATACGGGCCGGGTGAAGTTCCGGGAAAATACCGGAATGTGATTCCGAACTTCTTTTACTGGGCGATGAAAGGGCTGCCACTACCTATCACCGGTGAGGGGACCGAGACCCGTGACTGGACCTATGTGGGTGATATCGTGAATGGCCTTCTTGCGATGGGTGTCCGTGATGAAGCCATTGGAGAGGCATTCAACCTTGGTTCAGCGAAAGAACAGCGGGTCATTGATATGGCAAACATGGTAAATGAGCTGACCGGGAATGAGGCAGGGATCAGGTTTACCGAACGCCGGAACTGGGATGTGAAGACCAGATT
>CAYWHV010000273.1:0-4064 GCA_964458045.1 uncultured Methanospirillum sp. | reverse complement strand
GGTGTGGCGGTAAAGTCAGCAACAATTCCACCGGACTGGGTGACCGTTATGTAATTATCCTTGGTGACGGTGTAAGAGCCACCCATGGATCCCACGGTCATCTTGACTGTGTACGTCCCCGGAGTCTCGTATACGTGGCTTGGGTTTTTAATGACCGAGCTTCCTCCGTCGCCAAAGTCCCAGGTCCATACTGACCACTCTGTCGTGGACGTGTCAGTAAACTGAACGGTCAGTGGTGCAGTTCCTGATGTCGGACTTGCGGTAAAGTCAGCTCCGAAATTACCAACCGTCAGATCCAGCTCCTTCGCAACACCTGGTTCAAATGGAAGGGTCTGGTCTGCCTTCTTATCTCCTACGTAAAAGGAGATGGTTGCCGACCCGGATTTCACATCATCTTCTGTTGCAGCAACAACGAGTTTATCATCAAAGATGCCGGTCCCACCATATGTTCCGGCAGTTGACAGAGCAAGTTTTCCTCTGACCTGATCATTGATCTTTGCGACCAGCGCAGTACCAATTGAAGCGGGTGTTCCGTCAATGGTTACTTTGCCATAAAATTCGGCAGGCAGTGGTGGTACTGCCCCTGCCGTCATCATCAGCAGACAGAGCAGAACCGCCAGCATTGCCGCCGGCCTGAGTATTCGAATCCCATCCATCATTTCATCCCCTAGAGAAGCATATTTTCCCGATGTTTCGATCAGGAGTACAAACAGTCCTGAGTGTTTGAATATTGTGCACAGGAGAGATAAGTATTGTGGAAGAACTCCTCGCTCCGAGTCAGATACGGGCAATGAAATCGAATGAAAAAATATCTTTAAACCGGTATAATTGTCCGGGTATTTTTAAAAAAATATGTATCCCGGGCTTATCTATTCTTCAGAAGAGGGAAGAATCTCAGATCTGATCGTCAGAAATACCGGACCTCTGACATCAGTCTTGAGATTATTATCGGTTATATATCGCATGGTCCAAGGCTCAATCTTCAGGTTAATGTCACCCGGTAGTCGTGCCATTTTTATCTGAACGGTAGTCGGAATACCGAAATGTGCTGCCTGCTCTATCTCTGCAGCAGCCTGTGATGCGGCAGCGAAGATGTATGAAATCCCGGTGGTAATACCGTTCTTTCTAACCTCTGCAAACTTTTCTGTGTCCGGGACACCAAGAATTGCGCCCTTATGGACAAAGATCTCATTCATGCAGGCAGGTCCGAGAAGTTTTGCATTCTCTTCAGGCTCCTCAACATATACTCTGACCTGCTTTCCGGCAATCTCTCCCTCAAATGCGACAAAGGAGCAGGGACCGATTGCGGCGCTGTTTTCGACTGCAGTATCAATTAGGGATCTGACAAGATTCTTACCAGGGGTTGTGGCAGGTTCTGCAAGTAATGAGACCCCTGCTGCAAGTTCGGTATCAGTATACCGGATGGGGAAGAACTGGGGGAAACAGAGTTCACGAACATCTTTAGCCTTGTTCATGATCATTGCCATCCGCTCCACTCCAAGTCCCAGGTTCATGACCGGTATCGCAATCCCATACTCTGCCAGGGCGACCGGCGAGTAGATACCAAAGGTTGCCACCTCAACCCATCCATGGTCAGGATGTGCGGCATACACTTCGGTCTGGGTATCTGGCATGTAGTATTTTGACCGCTTCTCATCCGGTCTGAACTCAAAGTCAGTGTACCCGAATGCAGAAAGAAGTGCCCGTGCAACTGCCTTCCCATCCTCGATGGTTACATGTTCACCGGCAACCACACAGGATGCGGAGTGATAACTCATCAGACGGTGGGAATCTTCTGCCTGTTCTCGTCTGAAACACCGGTCAATTGAGAAGAGCCTGATTGGGTGGGGAACTTTCTCCCAGATAGCACCAAGGGTCTGAAACCACCCGCTCGTCATATGGGAGCGGAGGGTCTGCCTGGATGACTCGGGCTTTAATGCACGGAACTCCGGAAACACCTGGTCCAGAATTTCAACAACCCGGGCATCATCGGTATGAAGCACCCCGGAGAGTTCATAGGCCAGTTCATCACCATCGATCTCTGACTTTTTATACGCATGAAGGGTCTTCCGGAGTGATTCTTCCTCCTCCTCTGAAAGACTTCGTTCGAGAATTGTGTTTATCTTCTGGATCTGTTCCTTCCCGATTCCGACATTCGGACGGGGGAGTCCGCCCAGGTAAAATACCCGGTCCAGAACAGCCATTGCTTCAGGGCCGAACTGCCGGTATACTTCCTGCTCATCGACGATGATTGGATTTTCCGCCTCATGAAATCCGATGGCAAGGTACGCCTCTCTCAGCCGGTGAATCGTTTCAAAAACCGGATGGGCCTGTGCCCTCGGATAGGTAAGACGGGGATAGATCAGGTCTGTCGTCGGGGGGGTAAGAACAGACGGTCCTGCATGCCATGCTGATTCAAAGTCCTCTTTCCCTCGTTTTTTAAACTCTTCTGTGTCAAATATCATGAATCTCGCTCCAGACAGATAACCCGTGACAGCGTGTTTTCACCCAGGACTCTGTATGAAAGATGAGGAAGCATTCTCTTCGTAAACTGTTCAATTTCGTCATGAAGGGGCATATGTTTGATAGTAAGCCGTCGCTGGCTGTATCCGACATGCATGTATGCCTTCACTTCGACTAACTGTGCACCGCTTTCCTGAATGATCCGTGCATATCCTTCCGGATCCGTATCATTGATCCCTCTGACAAGGGTGACCCGGATGGCAGTCCGACGTCCTGCATCGGTTTCATGTCCCAGATCAGAGATACTCTCCAGAACCCGATCCCAGTAGTCCTCCTGGGGTCGTGCAATCTTGAGATAGGTATCCCGGTCAGGGGCGGTGAGGGAGATGTACTTCTGGTACGGATGGCACCGTTTCAATACATCCGGCATCGTGCCGTTTGATACGAGAAATGTTGTGCCTCCTGTCTGATTAAGCAGATCAATCAGTTCAGGAAGGTGCGGATAGAGGGTTGGCTCTCCTGCGAGTGAGATGGCATACTGGTCAGGCTGTAATGCCTCCTCCCATTTCTCTTTGGTAACCTTCGGTGAGACCTTGTATCCGCCCAGGGCCTTTTTCTGCAGAAAAGGGATCCGGGATACGATCTCCTGTGGCTCTAAGTCTTTCTCTCCAGTGTACTCGTGCTCAAATGAGCGCCAGCAAAAAAGACAGGTATGATTACACCGGAGGGTCGGGGTCATCTGCACACACCGGTGACTGGTTATCCCGTAAAACTGGTTCTTATAACACTGGTCTCCGCCGGAGAGGGACCGCTTGCACCAGAGGCAGGGTTTGAGGGCAGCTGAAGAATCGGGGTGGAAAAACTGGTATCCCATCCCCCGGAGAGCCTTCTTTGATGGATCACATTGCACGGAGTGCATCAATCCCCAACGTTTCCAATGCTTCTTTGAGCGTATTCCGTGTTGCATCAACCAGAGTCAGCCGCCGGTCTCTGACTTTTCCTTCTGTTCTGAGCACTGGCTCAGCATGATAGAATGAGTTGAATATGTCGGCTAGTTCACGAGCATAAATGGCAAGAAGATGGGGTTTTAACTCGCTGACAACCTCTTGTATGACTTTTGGGAAGAGGGCTATCTGCTTGGTGAGGGCTATCTCCCCTTCTCCTTCTGCCTCAAAACATGGTGTATATGAGTTGGCTTTGTCAAGGATACTGCAGGCCCGGGCATGGGCATACTGGATATATGGCCCGCTCTGTTTTTCAAAGTCAAGAGCCTCTTTCCAGTCAAAGACAGTGCTCTTTTCCGGAATGGTCCGGATGATATCATACCGGATGGCAGATATCGCAACAGAATGGGCAATCTTTTTCCGGTCATCTTCGGAGAGTTCTGACCTACGTGCCGTAACCTCTTCCATCGCCCGCCGCTCTGTTTCTGCAATCAGTTCATCGGCGGAGATGAATTTTCCTTTCCGGGTACTCATCGATCCTTCAGGAAGGGAGACGAACTCAAAGAAGACGATCTCCGGCACCCGTTCGCCCAGAATATCAAGGGTGGCCTGCAGCTGGGTCCCGATAAGTTTGTGATCAGCACCCAGAACATCGAT
>CAYWHV010000272.1:598-4081 GCA_964458045.1 uncultured Methanospirillum sp. | reverse complement strand
TCACCAAGCCGGGTATCCCGGAGAATGAACTCCACCGGTCTTCCACCAATTCCTCCTCCGGCATTAATCTGGTCCCTGGCAAGGGTTATGGCATCATACACGGGCTGTCCCTCCGGTCCGGAGAGGGGGAGAAGCACTCCGATATATATCGGTTCCGTATCTGCAAGAACCGGTGATATGCAGAGAACGAATGTGAAAAACAGCAGAAGGTATGAAAATCCGGATATTATACCTGATATATTATTCATATGCGGCTCAGTCGTTTATCATATTGTAATGCAGACCTTTCAGATAAATTTCGCTGTTACGCATGAATATGAAGGAATATATCATTCCAGAGATTATAAAAAAAGAAAAAAGGGTCTTTTGGTTTCTCTGTCTTATCGGACGATGGCACTATACTGCCCACTATCCTCATCAGGTGTAACGACAACCCTGACCGTCCGTTTACTTCCGTCTGCAGTCTGTTTTGGTGAGTAATATCCAAGCGTATAGGTGTGGGTAATAATTCCCTGGATGTTGTCAAGGATGGTAGAGAATTCATCTCCATGAATGTCAATAAAGAGGCCGCTTCCGCCGAGGGCCTTTACCAGTTCCCGCTTATCGTTCTGTTCATTAAATGCACCAGAGACAGTGGTCGGTCCGACAAGGATGTAACTGGTCCCGTTATTGAGCAGATTCTCTGCGGTTTCTGCTATGGTATACTCTGAGAACGGTGTGCCATCACCCCGGTAATGGGTCAGGTCATCGGTTATGTCAATAATCATATGCTGTGCATCTGACCTGAATCCCATGTCCAACGCCGCTTCTATGGCATCAAGGTTGGCTTCCGGTGCATCAAACCCTTCACTGGCATGCAGCCCGTCAACGGCCTGCTGCATGACTGATGGTTCGGTAGTCCATTCCTGGTTTATGGTAACCGTGTCTTTAAAGCTGATGAGTGCATATCTGCAGTCAATCCCAGCCAGAGCGATACTCTCCGTCAGTTCCATGACTTTTTCTTTTGTATCATTGATTTCATCACTCATACTGCCGGTATCGTCAAAGAGAATGGCAAGATCAAGTTTAGATGCTGCTTCCCGGTCAGAAAACGCGAATGAGGTGATATTCATCAGTTCATCATCCTCGAACACCTGGAAATCCTCCTGGTTGAGTGCCCCGCTCTTTCCTGCAGTGCTGTTAACCGTGACATAGGTCATGATATAGGGAAAGTTCACCCCGTTAATGCCGGTAATATCCACAACAGAAGTTCCAAAGGTGCTAATGCCATCATCTGAACCAGATGTTTGTTGCTGGTCCGGTATTTCGGGAGTTTCTGTGGTCTCTGACGGTGCAGGAGTGAATATACGGTCTTTTTGAACGGTGAAGAGCCCGCTCGCTGAATCTGCACCAACCCGGACCTCAAGGGTGATCTTCTGCCCATCGCCATATACTCGGGGGGTGAAATACCCGATGGTATAGGTATGGGTGATAATGGACTGGATTCTGTCAAGAATTGTAGAGAACTCATCTCCATGTATGTCAATAAAGAGACCACTGCCCCCCAGGGCTTTGACCAGTTCCTTCTTATCGGTGTGAGCAGTAAACTGGCCGGAGACGGATGATGGTCCGACGAGAATGTAACTGGTTCCGTTCTGGAGCAGGTGGGTTGCGGTCTCAGGAATCGTATACTGAGAGAATTCGGTTCCATCACCCCGGTAATGAGTCATGCTGTCGGTGATGTCCAGGATCATATGCTGGGCATCAGGTCTGAACCCGGATGAAAGAGCAGTCTCAATCGCATCAAGGTTTACTTCCGGTGCATCGTCTCCTCCATCAGCCTCTAAACTGTCAACAGCCTTCTTGATGAGGGTGGGATCAGAGGTCCATTCCTGACGGACAGTGAGGGAATCACGAAAACTGATGAGCATATACCTGCTGTCAATATTTGCAGTATCAATAGCATCGGTCAGTTCATTGACCCGTGCCTTCATATCTGCAATCTCTTCACTCATGCTCCCGGTCTCATCGAAGAGAATGGCAAGGTCCATTTTGGTCCGTGATGAAGCGTCCGGGAACTGAACGGAGGTAATCTCCATAAGTTCGCCGTTTTCAAAGACCTGAAAGTCATCTGCGGTCAGGCCCCCCTCTCGTCCTTCCGGGGTGTCAACCGTGACATAGGTGATCACGTTCGGGAAATTTACCGCATTAATCCCGGTAATTCCCAGGACCTGTGATTCATGGGCATCTGTTCCATCCGTTGCAGCCAGAGCATCACCGGAAAAGGCAAGGATGAATAGTCCGATAATTACTATGATTCGGGCAGTCGTCTTTTGATTCATGAGATTCCTCCAGTGGAAAAATACAGGATAAGCAGTCTCAAATGAGAGAAGTACCGTTCCTTGAATTACAGGAGTATTGCATGTAGGCTGCTTATATATTTCGAAATTATACTGAAGATCACTCATCCGAAGTCTTATTATTTCTGGATTATTTTCAAAGATTCGAATTAATTTATAATTGTTCGGGACCCCAAATACTATGTATGTCACAGGACATCAGGTATAAACAACGTCTTCAAAATTATAAACGTGCCCTTTTGATGGTACAGGAAGGGACTCTGTCATATACCTCGCGTCCTCTATCAAATATGGAAAAACAGGGGTTCATTAAGTCCTTCGAATTTACGTATGAATTAGCCTGGAATCTGATGAGGGATTATTCTCTCTATCAGGGGCATCAGGAGATACGAGGTTCCCGTGATGCCATACGGCTTGCTTTATCAATGGACCTGATTTCTGATGGTGAGACATGGATGGATATGCTTGAAAGTCGTAACATTACATCACATACGTATGATGACAATACCGCAGAAATGATTATGCAAAAGATCGCTTTCCGGTATTTCCCTGCTATGGTAGCATTTCAGGAGAGGATGAATGTGATTGCCAATGAAGGATGAAATTTCTTTCGGATTATCATACCTCCAATTAGAGCGAATCCGAAATTCATTAAACCAATGTCCCCGATTGAATCAGGCCTTTATTTTTGGTTCACGGGCTCTTGGAACATATCGGAACGGTTCTGATATTGATATTGCCCTGGACGGAGATGAGCTGACGTTTGAAGATGTACTCAGGCTCCATACCCGGATAGATGATCTGAATCTTCCATACTTTGTAGATCTCGTCCATATTCAGCGAATTGAAAACTCTGACCTTCTGGATCATATCAGGAGGGTTGGGAAAAAAATATTTTCGCGGTTGCCGGCTTCTAATGATTGCCTATGAATATGTGGTTTTTTGGTAGTGCTTTTTTTAGTAGGCGGGTCTGATATTCCCAAATTTTCCTACCATTTCCTATAAGTTCATGGAATGTGTTGGGAATTATCTGTCTATCAATCTGGCATTTTTTTCACTATAAGGCATGGCTGCATCCTTTTTGCATATTCAACATATACCACAGTCCCATTGGAGATATCTGGCCATGCCTCATTATCCGGTC
>CAYWHV010000272.1:0-588 GCA_964458045.1 uncultured Methanospirillum sp. | reverse complement strand
CTCACCGGCCGTATACGGGAAATCAGCCCGGATTATTATTTCTGCAGGGATGGATGCCGTAAAAATACTCCATTGCGGTTTCCAAGCCCTCTTCTGGTGTTCCTTCCATGAGGCCGGTCAGGAATGGCGACGGTTCATATCTATCCTTACAAAAGTTATAGATGGAGAGATTCCATATGTTTCGGGAGATATAGGTGAGACGACAGAGTGGTGAGGGAGTATTTCGGAGTTTTTCTCTCATATCCTCCGTATCCCATATTTTTTGGCTGCAGCTTCGAAACGATCCTAATGGTTCCTGATATATCCTGATGGTACAGAATGATTTGAAGAACCGGACATCAAGTCCTATGAGGTCATCATGAGTTTTACAGAGTTCAGAGCTATATGCCCTGATCCGGTCTTTCATCGCTGATTTTTCTTCAGGGGGAATAATGGTCCTGATATCAGACTTTCCCGGGCTTTCCGGCGTCATAATTATGAGAACGGCAATGAACAGAGCGTTTCTTTCCTATCCTTCACCAATAATGTATCAGATATCTTTGTCAGAGAACCGGATCGTTCCTTCGGGGCAGAGTATCTCAAATCGTG
>CAYWHV010000271.1:0-4085 GCA_964458045.1 uncultured Methanospirillum sp. | reverse complement strand
ATGGTGCTATGGTGAACAGGGCAGGAATACTCCTCCTCGTTCTTCTTTTCATACCAATTATCATCGGTGCTGATTCGGTTACCTCTTCCATAACCTGTAATGGAGCCTCTTTTGTGCCATCATCGATTGTGCAGCCGGGAGCCATATGGTCAGAACGACTGTCTACCAGTGATGCCGCCATGATTATCAGGGATCTGTTTGTCGGTTAAACGGTCCAGACGAATACTCAAATCAGATCGCCGGGGACCGATGGGAATTTTTGAGTATTCCACGGCAAGAGCGAATACAACCGGTGAAGAGAATGGATGTCTCTTTGACAGACCTGAAAATTCGACGCTGAACTGGTATGAGACTGCTGTGCTTGGGCTTATGCAGCCGGGATCGTATTCGTCTATGCTTTCGCAGGGGAATACATCACAGTCCCTGGTTCATACAAACGGGACCGGTATTCTGCTGACCAGGGCAGAGAGTGATGATGGAAGCCAGGTGATAAATCATGCATCAGATGCACTCGGTGATCTGAACATGACGGAGGAGATGGAGTTTGGAGCAGATGATAGGATTTGAGTGGTTAATTCCGGCTGTATCGATAGGATTGTCGGTCATATCCTGTATAAGCACTGTAATTCTGTGGGTGTGGCAGATTCGAAAACTCAGTAATACCGGTCCTGCGATATGGATTGATCCTGAAATAAAATAGAATATTTAATTGGCAATAGAGACATAATCTCGACGTTTGTTTCTTCGTTCCAATAAGGCATCAATATCTAATGAATCCAATTTTCGACCACGAGAGGCATAATCTGCTGCATTCTTGAAAATCCTTTATCAGCAGTAACGAGAGTAATCTCATGAGCCTTCGCAGACGCAGCGATCCAGATATCATGATCAGAAAACCCAATCTGATGGATTCGGATCTTTCTCATTCGTTTTCTATCCCGAGGGCCAAATTTTCTGAATAATCCTGCTTTCATAATCGCAAATATTTCACAGGTTTTTCTATCAAGTGGAAGAATAGTAATCTCATCGAGAAATGAAGATATGATTTCACGATTTTCACTCAAATACACTGATTTTTCAGCCATATAATTCAACTCTCCAGCAATGATAGAATTTATTGAGACAGGAGTGTCACCGATTTCGGAGAGATATCTTTCTATTGGATTATTTTTACGAAAAAGAAGTTTACTGCAGTGATTCGTATCCAATAGATATCCTGAATTCATTAAAAATGGGCCTTTGATCTGGATCTGTAAACATCATGCAGACAACGTTCTCCATCGGTTCCAACCCATTTCCCAGAAAATTTTAGAAGCGACCTACCTGTTGACTTTTGAGGAGGAGGGATCATTGCAGGGATTCGCACGGTTGCCGAATTACCTGATGAATCTATAAACCCAAATCCGGAGAGAATATTTGAACCGGAAGAAGAATATGATGGAGCATATAACATAACCAATGGCGATCCGAAAGGCTGAACTGATAATACCTCTCCATCTGTCATATCATACCCTATCCTATAAGACGATCTATTTCTGCAAATACCTTTCTAATTCCATCAGCTATAAGAACTTTCCAGATATCTGGCGGGGATGTATAATTTTGACATTCGTTGTATGAATATCGATCGTTATAGTCTCCAATTATTTGAATCCCTTTCAATACAGGACTATCTTTTGACAGGGGGGATATTATTCCATTTTGTCCCTGGTTCCAGAATCGAATATATTGGTAAGTAATATTGCTAAAATACTTCTCATCAACACGTTCTGAAATTTTTAAACTAATCTCCTGCAGGTCCTTTCCCTCGCAGTTTTTTAATAACTTATCTGATAAAAATTGGAAAATTTCAGATTCGGAATGTGCAGTGCCAAGGAAAATGTTTGTCGTTAATCCTTGAAAGAGAGGATGAGATTCAAATATTGTTGTGATAATCGGAATAAGAATTGCGATTCTTTCTTGCAAATAAAAATGTCCTTTTTCAATATTTTCCCCCCAATCTGCAGAGTATTTAACATTTAATACAACATTTTCCTGGGAAAAGACGATCTGACTATGTCCCATTTTTGATTGAAAAATTACTCGTGGAGCCTGGGGTTCAAAATCATCGGGAATTTGCAAAAGGTTTGGTTTATTGTATAAAGGTGATAATTGATCTTCTAGTTCGTTCAATGTTCGCCTGATGTTGATAAATCGAGGAAAAATGATATTGTAACTCTGCTCAAGACAGATTGGTTTGTGAAAGGTGATGGTATCTTGTGTCATAATCGTAATGGGTAAATGTCAATACCATTTTAAGCGTACTATCACGTAATAGTTCCTTATATTTTATCAGTATTTAATTTCACTTTATTACTCGAGGCCTCACGTATCAGTTATTATCGCAATTTCTGGTCTCATATCTTTGAACCGACTCTCCGGGATATCCCCTTCCAACAGGTAAGAGTCACAATGTGACAGGAGAGAAAACGAACAATGGCAGATTTTGTTTCAAAATCAGTTGTAAAAAGTTAAGTGCGGGAATTATCCTCCCCACTGGCAAGCAAAGCAGAATTAAACACCATCATCGGGACTATCCTTGCAAATAACCAATGGGGATGCACCCTGTATACATCCGGTGGAGAAGACCTTCCGGCTGTATCGATAGGATTATTGATCATATCCTGTATGAGCACCGCACTTCTCTGGGTGTGGCAGATTCGAAAGATCAGAGTTCAGGAGATATTCTCCTTTGAGCAGGATGATGACGGAGAATTCTGGGTAATCAGTCTTGCCGGAGGATTCAGATGAATGGGGATAGTCTTACCTCCTCTTTTTTTCCGGGAAGAAAAACAGTATCTAATGCCACCCGATGATGAACCCTGTCCGGATTGTATCAGGCTGAGAAAGGTGGAGATCTGCCGGAGGGTAGATGATATGCTGTCTGATTATGCCGATACGTTCTGTGGAGAGATTACCCTGGATATTAATTTTTCTGAACTTATTCAGGCAACTAACCGGATGGCGGAAGAGATTGAGATCAATGCCCGATACTTGGTTGTCCCCCAGTTTGTAACTGATATTACGATTCTAATAAAATAGAACACAAAAAACACGTTAATATCTCTGTTTCTCCTATTTACTTTTATATGAGTAGTAATTATGCGACTTGAAAAACCACTTTTTAGGGTCTATAACATTATCAGTTATTATCCAGGGCACTACCCGATACTTGGATCTTCTTGATGATCATGTGCAAGCGTATGGGGTCTGACTTGGGATATCCGGGATCTTTTCTTTTCGAGGAATATTGGATTTTTGTTGAAAAAACTCTGATGTGCTATTTTTGTTATCGACTTTTCCGGTAGAGTATGGGGAACTCATATACTGATAATAAAAATACTTGTGAGGCTGTGCATAAATCCAAACCGTCAGTATAATGAGGAAAATCTAGAAATTTTATCGGCAATTCTAGTTTCAGTCGAATAGAAATCTCCCTCTTGCGGGAACGATATTTTTAGTTATCAAACAGCCTTTGATAGAATGTAAAAAAAAGCGTAAATCCAAACAGA
The DNA here is from genome assembly GCA_964458045.1 of uncultured Methanospirillum sp. Classification (GTDB taxonomy): domain Archaea; phylum Halobacteriota; class Methanomicrobia; order Methanomicrobiales; family Methanospirillaceae; genus Methanospirillum. The sequence goes on along the minus strand of CAYWHV010000271.1, from coordinate 534 downwards.
GATTCGCGAAATTAATAAAAAAATTTAAGGGGTATAAATATATATGATTGATATATGAAATCGATTGCAATAATAAATTTCAAAGGTGGTGTTGGAAAAACTACAATAACTTGGCTATTAGGAAGATATTTATCAGAGATAAAGGGGAAAAAAATCCTTCTCATTGATGTTGACCCTCAAATGTCCTTGACACAGACAGCCCTTCTAAATATCAAATTTAATAAAACTGTTGCTGATTGGACATTAAAAGAACAAAAAGGCAGTATTATTACTATTTCAAAAATAATTGGTGCCATTGTTGCAGTGTTGGTGTTTTTTAATTATGGACCAGAAGCAGTTTTGAGAGATGATAATGGTCCATTCCTCTTTAATGCTTTGGCCGTTGGAGTCGGCGCATTAATACCTGTTGGTGCAATTTTCCTTACTTTTTTGATGAATTATGGGTTCATAGATTTTTTTGGATTATTAATGAGGCCCATTATGAAAACAGTATGGCTTACTCCGGGAAGATCAGCGGTTGACGCTGTTGCATCG
>CAYWHV010000270.1:0-4096 GCA_964458045.1 uncultured Methanospirillum sp. | reverse complement strand
CTCTCCGGATTCGGACCGGAGACCGTGGATTCAATCCTGTTATATGCCCTTGAAAAACCGGTCTTTGTCGTTGACGCATATACCCGACGGATTGGGTCCAGACAGGGATGGTTTGGAGATGATGCTTCGTATGACCAGATGCAGGAATTTTTCATGGACCGGTTATCCCCTGACATTCCATTATACAATGATTATCATGCCCAGATCGTGTACCTGGGAAATAAACTCTGCAAAAAAACACCTAAATGTTCCCTCTGCCCGGTACGGGACACGGGAATCACGCAGTGTCAGCATGGATGTACTGAATGAATATGACAACAGTTGAGACATTTCATGAATGAATATCTTGCAATTCTTGCCCTGTCCCCGTCGGTCAGGTATACCATCGGAAGATTCTGGCCTCTGAAACCCGGATCGGTTCTTCGTCTTCTTATCATCTCCTTTTTTATCGGGGCATGGATTACCAGTCCCTTCCCCCAGGATCTCTCGTATGGCGACCTTCCCTTACTCTCCGGATTATCTGGCGGGAGTGAAGTCATGGAAGAGGCATCACTGATTGGTACCGTCATGAGTGGATTTCTGCTGATATTACTGGTCTATGCCCTCTTCAGCTCAATCTTTCAGTTTATCTTTGTCGATTATCTCTCATCAAAAACGAAGGAATTACTCCCCTCACTCCGGGCACGGGCAGGGATGGGTATCAGGCTGCTCGGGTTTTACCTGGGAACCATTCTGATCATCGGTATCTGTGCGGTGATTGCAATAGTGGGTATCGCAGTCCCGGTCCTTGTATCGCAGCCTGACAATCCTGCAGCATTCTTTATCGCCCTGATGTACGCACTGGTAGGGCTTCTCATCCTGATAATCCCTGTCTGGATTCTCACCATCATCACAACGGACTTTGTTGTGCCGGTTATGATCGTGCATACCTGTGGAATCATCAGGGGATGGAAGATATTCCTGCAGGAGATCAAAGGAAGGTGGGATGAGATGGGAATATACCTGGCTGTCAAGATTGGGATAAATATTATCACCGGGATCGTTCTTGGCATCCTTCTTGTTGCGGTGATGGAAGGACTGGGATTTTCATCCCTTATGATGATACCCGGATTATCATCCTCTCATGACCTGATGAGCACCGGGTTTATCCTGCCGTTTCTATTGATGGCAGTGATTACCCTCATCGTGATGACACCGGTTGTAACTTTCCTTCGCTATTATGCCCTGGTTTTTTTACAACTCCTGTCAGAAAGATATTCCCTGCTTCCTGATCAGGAGCCTTAAGCAGAATAGGGCAGAAACTCAAACCGGCCCATAAGAGAGAATGGATCATACCAGCAGAGTAAGGGAACCAGGATGATGACAAAGAGACAAAAGCAGAGAAAAATCATATCTGATCGGACCAGGGGTTTGTCCCGGATGAAGATATAACTGTCACGTCCATATCCCCGGCAGAGCATACTGGCATAGGTCCGCTCTCCCTGCTCAAGTGACCTGATAAACATCGACCCCATCATGTAGCCCATATTTACAATGCGATACCGGTAGGGCAGCCGGTGATCAAAGGGATCAAAGAGCCGTGTCTTCAGTGCATCGGTCACTCTCCGGTAGATGATACCAAACACAAAGAGATACCGAATCATCATTCCCAGAGCAAGGATGAGTTCAGGGGGCACTTTGAGACGGCCTGCTGCTTCAAGAAGGTCCTGGAGAGATGAGGTCGAGGATAAAAGGACGATAAAGGAGTAGCAGACCAGAAATTTCACCAGTAATATTGAGGCAAACTCAACTGATTCGTAATAGATATGAATCCCGAGAGGCAGTTCAATCAGCGAATGGTAGTCGGTGTAATAGCGGTTTTTAAAAAAGATCTGAAACCCACAGAGCATAAATCCAAACGGAAGAGCAAGAAGAAGCCTTCGGAAATAGATGACCGGGGAGATTTTGGATAGTGCCCAGAGAAGAAGGAAGAGGGCAAAGAAGACTGCAGATACGGCATACACCACCGGCGAATAAGGAACAGCAACGAGAGCAACAATCGCTGCACAACAGACAAGAATCTTCACCCGGGCATCGAGTGAATGGATGATACTCTTTTGTGATGTCACCTGCTCAAGGTCAAATAGGTCTTCAATCATGCCATCTTACCAAAGGCCTTTAAAAATGAGGCCTCAGCCTCCTGATAGGTGTATCCCATATCGAGTGCAATACCCTGCGACCTGAGGGAAGAGATGAGTTTTGGCAGGATAGGAAGATCAAGACGGACACTGGCCAGAAGATCGGGTTGTGAAAATATCTCGGCCACCGTTCCTTCGGCAACAAATGTACCGTTATTCATGACATAGATATATTCAGCCAGTTCTGCAACCAGGGAGATATTGTGGGTAGAGAAGATCACCGTCATCCCATACTTGACGGAAAAATCACGGATGAACCGGATTATCTCCCTGACTCCCTGTGGGTCAAGACCGGCAGTCGGCTCATCCAGAACCAGGACCTGGGGCTCCATTGCAATAATCCCCGCAATGGCAACCCTTTTTTTCTCTCCACCTGACAGATGATGAGGAACCCGTGTCCGATACTCTGAAAGGCCGACTACTCGTAATGCTTCAGAAACCCGGTGTTTTACCGCCTCCTCATCAAGGCCCATGTTTGTCGGACCAAATGCCACATCCTGCTCAACGGTGGGAGAAAAGATCTGGTCATCAGGGTTTTGAAAGACAAGTCCCACAGTCCGCCTGACTTCCCTGATATTCTCTTTGGTGATCGGCTCTCCCCGGATCAGGACTTTTCCACTGGTGGGCTTTAATACACCGTTGAAATGTTTGAAGAGAGTACTTTTCCCTGCACCGTTCGGTCCGATGATCGCGATTCGGGTGTTCCGGGGTGCAAGAAACGAGATATTTTTCAAGGCGTCAATATTGCCTTTATACGTATGAGAGAGATCCTGGGTCTCTATTAAATGCATGGTGTGGGTATCTCCTGCTCTGAAATATCAGGGAACCTGGAGTGAACCTGCAGGTTTTCAGTACTAGGGATTACTGCTCCTTTGATAAAATATTACTGAAATAATTTCCGTAACAAAATGAAAGAAAAAGGATGGATATAAAATTATTGAGCTTCCCTGTTTATTCTGATGGCGTATGAAGCACCCATCACAACAAGCAGCGTTATCAGGATTCCAGCGATAATGGCAATAATACCGCCCGTGGATCCCATCTCTTCACCAAGAGCGTAGTCGGGCATCGGTGATTCATATGCAAATGAACCGGTCGCGATTACTTCAGGATCACCTTCTTCCGGAGAGAGACCGGTCAGATCTTTTTGTCCTGATACCACCAGGGCAGAGCTTTCAAGACCATCCGGATCGCCGGATGCAAGAAATACAGCCACAATACCGATAAGGAGAGAGATCAGAAGACCGGCAATGATGAACGTCTTATTATCAATCATACTGATGCCACTCCGACAGATGTATCAACAAGGTCAGGACGGGCCATGGCAAGAACATAGATGATGACCGCCGTTACTATTCCCTCAATTACTCCGATGATTGCATGGTACACTCCCATCGCAACAAGGCCCGGAACCAGCGGGAACGTCCCGGCGATAGACATCTCAACTGCACAAGCAAGAGCGGGAATGAGACAGGCAAGCCATGCAGCAACAGCACTTGAGAGATAGGGGTTTTTCACAATTTTTAAGAGACCCTGGAATGAGTAATACCCGACAAATCCACCAATAACACCCATATTCAGAATATTCGCACCCATGACGGTGATACCGCCATCCCCGAATATGAATCCCTGGATGATAAGAACCAGCGTCAGTATAAAGACTGCGGCAAAGGGCGACCCAAGGACAATGGCTGCCAGGGCACCACCCACAAGATGGCCGCTCGTTCCCATTGACACCGGCAGATTAAAACTCTGCAGGGCAAAGATACCGGCTGCAAGGACTGCAATCAGGGGGATCTTGTCCTCGTTTAATTCAGACCGTGCCCACCGGATAGCAAGGGCAAGAAAAACAAGGGCCACAATCCAGTAGAGTGCAGCCTGGGGAAGCGGAATAAATGCGTCTGGAATATGCATGGTAT
>CAYWHV010000269.1:0-4104 GCA_964458045.1 uncultured Methanospirillum sp. | reverse complement strand
AGCTCGGGAACAATGATCGTCCGATGTGAGACAACCTGTTCAAGCCCGGTTGATTCGATTCTTCGTACCAGTTCATCAGTTCCAAAGGTCCCTTTTCCCGCTGCACACCAGACATTAATCCCTTTAGTATCCAGTACAAGGATGTAGGCATCCATTCCTTTGAGATTTGAGCGGAGTGCGTCAAAACTGAGCGAATAGTTGGCAGATGCAAAGACCGGGGCGTCAGCACCGGGGTTTCCTAATTGGTACAGGCCTGGTTTGACCCGATGTCCTGACCGTTTGTATCCCCATCGTGCCAGGAAATGTTCGATTCGGTTGGCGGTGGTGATTTCATTTGTGATTGCTGGGATAGAACAGGAACAGGGTGCCTGACTAGCACAGGAACAACAGGATGTTTCCATTTTTATGCTCCACTATCGTTCATAAGAGGAGTCAGAACCTCTTTGACCATCCCGCTCAGGTTTTCTGTTTTCATGAGAGCAAGACAGCAGATGCTTCCCTCTTTTTCCCAGCTGATAAGAGCCAGTTTGTCACCTGGTTTGATGCCTGCCCGTTCTCTGACATCTTTTGGCAGAACCATCTGTCCCCTCTCATCAATAGTAAGAATGGATTCCACAGTGCAATGGCTCTTCGGGCCACAACTGCATCCAATATCGTCAGAATTTTTTTCATTGATTTTTGTTTTTACCATAAACTCTTCTTGTATGTGGGTTCTCTGAATATTTAATGTTATCAGAAAATTCAGATTGATCTGAATATATATTCATTTCTGATAGGTACCCTCATCTGTTTCAATCTTATAATTGCGAGTGTGATACCCATGAGCAGCAATAATGACTCTGCAATCCGAAAAATGGTGTCATGGATGGTGCATTGAAACACGGTATGGAGTAATCGATTTGGAAAAAAGAATAGTTCATGGCGTAAGGTTCCACCATAGTTACCGTTTTTTCCGAATAGATCATACTTTTATCTCATGTTTAATTCCTCTTCTCTATCAATACAATTCTTACCAATTCAGGAATCAGAACTGAGCAGAATTAACGAATTGTCAAATATGCCAGAGATTGCCGAACATTTTGAGACGATCCCGCCGGTGCCGATGGAAACGACGCTGGCCCTGTGGCAGTATATCCAGAATGGGATTGTATCCCTCTGGGGGATTCATACCTCCGACCGGATAATCGGAGGAGCAGGGTATTATGCACAACCTCCAGGGACCAGACTTTCTCATTCGGCGACATTTTTCCTCTATATTGAACCTGGATACTGGGGGAAGGGAATCGGCACGAAAACCATACAGTTTTTGGAGGAAGAAGTCAGGAAGAAGGGATATAGACGGATGGAGTGTATGGTCGCAGATACCAATCCCCGGGCTATCAGGTTATATGAACAGCTTGGATTTGAACTGGAAGGGAAAAAGAGAGAGGCTTTCTTTATTGACGGTCGGTATGTGAATTTATTGATGCTGGGTAAAGTATTGTATCAGGATAACTTCATCTCTATATAATCTGACCATGTCATGGTTAAAAGATTCGTTGTTATGATCCCCTCCAATTTCTATCAATATTCCGAAAGTACTCGTACATACAAAAGAAACGATGCCGAACAGTAATTACAAAACTGAAATTGTTGATTTTTTTAAAAATAGGTGTGTGAAAAAGAATTTTAGATGAAATTTTCTCATTATTTGAGATTTTTGAGAGAATTATGCAAAAGGTACATAAATCATCCCGTTTTTTTCGATGAGTATATATGATATTATGATGTATAACGTTATGATCGTACCATGAAAACCGAGGAATTTAAGAAGATATTACTAGATGCGATTGACAAAGAAGTCGAAGCATACACCTTTTACACATCTGCTTCAGAGCGTGTGAAAGATGCCGCCTTAAAAACAGTGTTTAAAGAACTGGCTGAACAAGAAAGTATGCACAGAAAAACCTTACAGGCGTATCTGATGGGTGCAAAAACAGAACTAAAATTCAATGAAACTCAGGATTACAAGTTATCTGATACTATTGAGAATCCTCCTTTGACCACTGATATGAAACCTCTTGATGGTTTAAAACTCGCTATTAAGAAAGAAGAAGAAGCAATGCAAATGTACAAGAAGTTTGCAGAAGCAAGCATCGATGCAGAGCAGAAGAAAACCTTTGAAGAATTGGCAAAGATGGAACTCGGACACAAAGCACGTCTTGAGGATATCTATACTAATTCAGCATTTTCAGAATCCTGGTAAAATATCCCTTTTAATTTCAAAAACCTATTTTTTTTACCTCATCGAATTCGGTGGAATTATTACTCATTCTGGTCTTCTCATCACCCTGAATCGATGCGATCCACCAAACCAGGAACAACCGTTCTGCAGGAGGTAGTAAATTAATTTCGGTTTACTTTTTTAATGAATTATTGAAGCCTTAATTCTCATAATTTCTTATATATCACAGGCGTTTGGAACTAAGATCTGATCCGGTCACCAAAAAACGAAATTATTTTTATCCATGCCCACCGCTAATCATCATTTTCCAGAATTTTTTCACAACTATTATAACAGCTGATATAGACTTTGTTATATCACTGAGGAATCGAAATGGATCTCAAGTATGTCCAGACTACATGCCCGTACTGCGGTACCGGGTGTACTTTTAACCTCGTGGTAAAGGACGGAAAGGTTGTGGGGACTGCTCCCTACCACCGCTCTCCGGTGAACGAAGGAAAGGTATGTCCGAAGGGGACCTATGCCCATGAATTCGTCAACAGACCGGACCGTCTTACAAAACCACTGATTAAAAAGGATGGAAAGTTTGTAGAGGCAACCTGGGATGAGGCAATCAAGCTCATCGCAACGAAGTTCAAATCCTACAAACCTGATGAGTGTATGTGTCTTGCATCAGCACGTGTCTCCAACGAGGAAAACTACGCCATGATGAAGTTTGCCCGTGGAGTATTCAAGACCAAACACATTGATCACTGTGCTCGTCTCTGCCATGCATCCACGGTTGCAGGTCTTGCAAACATTTTTGGATCCGGTGCGATGACCAACTCCATCGGTGATATTGCTGACGCAAAGTGTGTATTTATCATCGGTTCAAACACCTTTGAATGCCACCCGCTTATCGGGCGTCGTGTCATGCAGGCAAAGGCAAAAGGTGCAAAGTTCATCTATGCCGACCCACGTCTGACTCCAACCGGCAAACAGGCAGACCTGTTCCTGCAGTTCAGATCCGGAACTGATGTAGCCCTCATGAACGGTATGATGCAGGAGATCATCAAGAACGGCTGGGAAAACAAAGAATTCATTGAAAAGCGCTGCAACGGCTTTGATGAACTCAAGAAAGAGGTCATGAAGGATGACTACAGCCTTGAGAATGTCTCAACCATTACCGGTATTCCGGTAGACAAGATCAAGACTGCAGCAGAATGGTTTGCAAAATCAGGTGCAAGTGCAATTCTCTACTCCATGGGTATTACCCAGCACACCACTGGTGTTGACAATGTCAAGTCCTGTGGAAACCTGCAGATGCTGACCGGAAACCTCGGACGGCCAGGTACTGGTGTGAATGCACTTCGTGGACAGAACAATGTGCAGGGTGCCTGTGACATGGGATGTCTTCCGGTAGTCTATACCGCATATCAGAAGGTCATCGATGAAGCAGCCCAGAAGAAGTTTGCAGATGCATGGAAGTTTCCGGACGGGATTGCAAAAGGTGAGAACGGATACGAAGTTACCACCCTGATGAATGTCCTGACAGAAAAGCCGGGGGAGATAAAGTGCCTGTATATCATGGGTGAAAATCCGATGATATCAGATCCTGACCTGACCCATGTTGAGCATGCACTCAAAACCCTTGACTTTCTGGTTGTCCAGGATATCTTTCTGAATGAGACCGCAGAGTTTGCAGATGTTGTTCTTCCGGCTGCCTGTTATGCAGAGAAGGACGGGACACAGACTTCAACCGAACGCAGGGTTCAGATGTGGAGAAAAGCACAGGATCCACCAGGAGTAGCAAAAGGTGACTGGGAGATCATCGCATCCATCGCAGAAAAGATGGGATATGGAGCCCAGTTCCCATGGAAGACTTCAGAAGATGTTTTCAA
>CAYWHV010000268.1:0-4108 GCA_964458045.1 uncultured Methanospirillum sp. | reverse complement strand
TATGAATCAAATTGCAGAGTTCCTTTGATCCATACCCACCGAAGTTCTCCGTCCTGGCGGGTAATGCGACATTCAAAATCCAGGGACTCAACCTGGCAGAGAGCAGAATGAAATTTTTGTTCAATTGAAACCCTCTCCCCTTGTAATACGTGATCAAGGAAGGTATTTAAGGTCCATTCAATGGCCGGGTTTACATACCCGAAAATCTTATGAAACCTACGTGAACAAACAAACAATCCGTTTGTGAGGGAAAGAGTCCATGTTCCGAATTCTCCGACTTCTATCGCATACCGAAGGCGCTCTTCACTCTCCTTTAATGCCCGCTCTGCCTGTATTCTGTCAGATATATCCCTGATATTGCACTGGATTACTTTTTCATCATCTACCAGGTAGACATTGCTGACAAATTCGACTTCCCTGACGATTCCGGTCTTCGTTTCCAGGGGGAGATCTTCATATCTGACAAAATCCTTGGTTTTTAACTCCTCAAAGACCCTCTTTGATTCAATGATATCCCGTATTGGACCAATATCCCAGACGGTCTTTCCAATGAGTTCACTGGGGGGATATCCAAGGAGCGTTTCAATGAATGGGTTTGCCTTGATAATTTCTCCGGAATCGTAATCAATTATGAGGATTCCATCTTTAGCTGCCTCAAATAATCTTCTGAACCTGATCTCAGAATTCCGGAGTGTATGTTCTGTCTGGGTGCGGACAGTTACATCTTCGAAATAACTGATGATTCCGGTAATAGTTCCGTTACTATCGTATTTTGGGTTGTATGAGCCCTCGTAGATAAATTCCTTCCCGGTGCTGTCTTTCAAGGGTATTTCAAGATTGAGTGATTCACCGGTTTTTATGACCTTTCGTTTGAGATCCATCACTGTTTTAGCCTGCACTGGATCAGTAAGATCAGCATCAGTCTTCCCAATCATCTCTTCAGTCAAAAGCCCGATGGCCGGGTTAATGACCCATTCATATCTGAAATCCTGGTCCTGGATGCTGATGTTGTCTGGCGAATTCATTGCGATAATTCTGAATCGCTCTTCACTCTCTCTTAATGCCTCTTCAGCGCGTTTTCGGGTGGATATATCATTATAGATGGCAACTATTTCACCAGAGTCGGTTTTATACACCCAGTTCTCTCTCCAGCTCCCTGCAGTCCGGCTGTCTTCATAAAACGCCTCCGGGAAAAATTCTGGTATTCCTGTCTTCCACACCCGCTGAAATACATTAAAAATCCCAAAATCCTTGACCGAGGGGAAGACTTCTGTCACTCGCCTGCCGATAAGATCGTCTCTTGAGATCTGCTCAATTTGTTCTGCTACCTTATTAAAATCCTTAAAGATAAAGTCCTGACCTTCCCCGGTTGCTTCATAAATAGCACATCCGCTGGTCATTCTTTCAAAGAGGCTGCGAAACCGGTTTTCACTCTCCCGTAATGCCTGTTCTGCCCGACGGCGTTCAGCATTTTCTTCCTTTAACTCTTCGATAGACGTTGTTACCTTCTTCAGATTAAGAGTCATCAGATTAAAATTATCAGATAAATCTCCTATCTCGTCGTCCCCTTGTTTTGGTATGACATAATTCAGATCTCCTGAACCAATAATCTGGGTTCCCCGTGAAATTTCCGCAATCGATGCAAGGATCCGCCGGGAAAAGAAAAAGTATGTGATAGCCAGAATGAGGAGGAACACTCCCATCAGGAGGAGAACCAGGATTCTGGACGTCTGTTCTACCTGGCCAGATTTTTGTTGTAATATCTGTGATAATTGCGAGGTAGCAAAGATTATCCCCTGGGTTTGAACAGCCACCCGGCTCCATGCAACCTGAACCAGTTCTTTCTCTATCTGTGTTCCCGGTTGGGTGGGATTTTCAACCGATGCTGATGACTGGTTATAAATAGCCGTAAATTGTGCCAGGTTTTCCTGGATTCTTTCCTTGAGATAGTGTTCCTCCGGGGTTTCAGGGAGAAGACTATTGATTTCACCGGTAAGAAATGCAATCTTTGATTTTATCTGGATATTCTGCCGTTTCTCCCCGATGTGAAAGAAAAAATCACTGGTTAAATAATTGAGATCATATGCACCATTCGCAATTGAATCAACAATTTGTTCCTGCTTATGTATGAGGCTGGCTTTTTGGCTGGTATCAATGATTGAAACACTCAGGAGGAGAAAAAGAAGACAGAAAATTGCCAGAAAAAATGCAAACTGGGTCTGTAGTTTCATTCTTCTTTCTCACCTGATAATATTGACTGATTCAGACCGTATTTACGAAATAAGCCTTTCTTTTGTGCAACAAGGGAGAGGGTAGAAAATTCCGGTGAACCTGACGTGATGGTAATATCCTCCACCGGACCAGTGAATGGTGCAGGGGGAGATATTACGGGAATGATGAAGAGAAAAACAATTCCGAAAATTACGATAAGCAAAAATGCCGCTAAAATTAGTTGTAATTTCCGGTCAATAATAGTCATGAGAAACGAACATTGGGAGTACCATCGGATATACCTTCCGAATGTCAATAATCATCTCAAATGTGGTGGCACCATCAAATATGGGTGCAGTCTCCTCTTCTCTGGAAAGCCGCAATTGCCCGATCTTTTTTCAGTCGATACTTTGCCCCAGATGGGAGGGTGGTTAAAACCCGGTGATTAAATCAAGTATTGTGCGAATATTACTATTATAGACAATAATTCGGATATGGGTACTTGGAAAGGCTCAGCATATAGTGAACTACGGAAAGCTCAGCACATAGTGTACCTCAAATGCCCTTTTTTTGGCTCAGGACATCGTACCAAAAGGAAAGTATAGAAATCATCTAAAGTGATACTCCTCCCTCTTTTCAGGTAGAGTGCTATACCATCAGCGGTAACCGTGCTTTATTATTAGTTCATAATCGTGCAGGGCATACCGTTTTGAATCATCGAAGTAAAAAGAAGGGTGCCTGAATTCATGGTACTGGCAGTTAAGAGAAATATGCTCTCTTACCCGGACTTGAAAGGTCGTTAAACTGTCAAGATATATTATTATCCAATCTCCTGGAATCTCTTCAGAAAACTTCTGACCTTTGTTGATTCAATCCAGCCCTTATCCAGTTCATCGACGATTGAATCAATAATTTTCACCTGTTCATTGATGTCGTCACGGGTATTTTCATCAACATCCTCAGCAAGAATCTGGATGATAGCAAGGGGGTTTCTGATCTGATCATTGAGCGTTGCAAGGGTGATAATATTCTTCTCAATGCTTTGAAATGCTTTCAATTTCAGGATTTCAACTTGCTTTTTATCGGTAATATCTGACATAATGCCGGAAATGGATGTAATAACTCCGTCATCATAGACAGGTTTTGCTAAAATACGAACCGTTCCTGTCTTTCCATTTGGAATGAGGATATCAACTTCCAGATTGATTTTCTCTCCAAGTAATGCCCTGGTAAAAACATCCAGCACCTTCTCATGCTCTGATTCAGGAATAAAATCATCCATTGATCTTCCGATAATATCCTCTACTGAAACATCATATTGCTGATATACTGATGGACTGATATAAGTCAGAATCCCCTCCGGACTGAGCGTGAATAAAACATCTGATATACTCTCTACCAGTTCCCGATATCTTTTTTCACTATCAATAAGAGCGTTCTCCCTCTCTTTCCTCTCCGTGATATCCCGTGCAATCATAACAAGGCGATCTACAGATCCAAAAGCGCTTTTAATGGGTGAAGCGGTAATTTCCCTGGTTTTTTTGTCAACCGGGTTATAGTCATCCTGAGTGGTGGTCTCCCCGGCCTGGAATGATTTCAGGGCCGGGCATAAATCACATGAAGCATGTGCTCCTTTAAATCTGCTATAACATTTCTCTTTCGGGTGTTTATGCTCATCCTGAAAGATGGTATGGCCCTTATCATTGCTATAGAGGATATTGAAATCCCGATCTATCACATACATCAGATCAGGAACAGCATAGAGCAGGCTGTCCAGGAGGGCAGCATGATCCTGTAACTGCTCTTCAGCTATCTTAATTTTTACTGAATCGTGATACTGCCGTAAAGCCCGGTGAATCAGATGGGGGAGATCATAAAAAAGCACATCAGATTTGAT
>CAYWHV010000267.1:0-4110 GCA_964458045.1 uncultured Methanospirillum sp. | reverse complement strand
CGGCTAGTTTACATGATTGTCCTGAACTTAAAATTCCTCTTGTATACAAAGCAATACCCAGTTCCTTGAGTAATTCTTCCTGCAGAGTATCGGGTGGAAGATGTATTGTATTTGTAAGATTACTCTGGATTTTCCGATAAATATTTAAATAAATTTTATCACACCTCTATTTTTTCTAAAATTCCTCACAAAAATCGAGATTTATTTATTTTCTTCAACCACAATCAAAATATGACCTAATTCGTAGTTCCGCTTGGTGGCGGATTTCCTTCACCAGTCCATTCAGATAATTTCCGAAATTTTGCTTGTTGTTCATCTTTTCTCGTTATACATTGGTTATAATCACTTTCATCTCCCTTGACCAGGTTAAATTTTTTTACACCACTCACCGTTTTCCCTGCATAAGTGGTTCCATCAAATCTAGTATAGTAATCCATCATATCATTAAGATGGCTTTCAGCCCATACGGAGTATCCACCAAGACCATATACAAAATCACAATCACTAAATAAAGCTCCGGTATTCCATCCATCCGTTTTTGATGGGTTTGAATGATCAGAGCCAATTCCTACCCAATACCAATTTTTATCGATATCTGTCTCATCCACGGGGATATTATGTAAAGAGAGTGAAGCAGTATCAACACCTGAAACGTCGCCACGAAAAATCGAATTCCGAGGACCTTCAATCATTATGTTAATTGGTGCTTCATCGTCGGTGTAGCCATTTCGATCGAAAACTGCCCCTAAATTTGTATCGATAATGAAATTAACAATATGGCCTCGGGGAATTTGTTCATCAGTTATCATCCGCTTTGTTGTTGTATCATAAACTTTTAGGGCTAGATAGGGTTCCCGTACTTTAAATGCTAGTTCTCCTTTTTCTGATCCGTCCCAGAGAAAAAAGTCACCAGTATGTCCAATAAACAAATCTGGAGAAACAAAGAAATTTTCGGGTTCAGGAATATCAAGGATATGATCAGGTTGCCTGTTTTTATCACAATAACCTGAACTGAAATAACCTGTAGGGGGCGGTATATCATTCGAACTTACATCATTATTTGTATCCTCCCTGAAAAATGAGGAGTCTACCTCAGTGCATGGAGCGTACCAGGCGATTTGGGTGGGAGCATTAGTAATGTCTGTTACATCAAGGCCACTCTCCCCGAGGAATACAATATCCCCTGGAGATATTTTATTCAAATTTGCTGAAACGGTCGTTGAAATCATTCCAAGGACTAATAAACCCGCAAGAATCACATAATAATAATTTTTCATGTCTAACTTTTATTTTTTAAACCAAGTTTAAAGACATGTCGAATTATTATCCCGTCAATTAAAAATTAATATCGATTTTTCGATAAATGGTAGAAGAATGAAACCCAATTGTCAGAATAGTAATTATCCCTTATCTCTTATCGCAATTGCTACCATTTAGAAAAAGTATTCATTTATGGTAAGTGAATCGCTAATCAGAAAAAGTCATTCCTTAAAACGGGTAATATTAACCGGATAAATATTATAAAATGGAGAGATTACCTGCTGTTAAGTAATCAATTTAATTACAATTCGCCTGACATCTCAAGTGCTTTATCATATATAATTCGTGAAACACGAAAAGAGGTTCTTTGAATCAGACTGTCCAATTCGGTCTTCATTGATTCAATCTCACCGGTCTTTTTTGCCGCAGCGAGTATGCCAATTACACCAATAACTGGTATGTTATATGATTTTGCCACCTCTCTACCTTCAGCCTCATCAATAAGAAGGATTGGTGCCTTTTCCTGCAGAGCCAGAGATATGGCTTCAGCTTCCCCTTCATGTAATTGGTTTTTTAATAATTGAATCAGATGAAGGTTTTCAGGGTTAATGATTTTTACAAAATTCGTATCACGGGCTTTTATAAGTTCTAAACATCCTGGTCGTCTGTGTGGATCATCAGTTATTTCGGTCCAAACTGCCGGAGGGATGATAATATGATCATAATGTTTTTCAAGGATACAGAATCGGTTGATTGATGCCAGACTAATTAATGGTGAAGAATCACTTGCTATGAAAAACATAGGAAAAGTCTTCCTCTAAATTTTCCAGATTATAATGGTGAGAAATGTTTCGTTTACCTAATTCCTCTTCCCATTGATATCGTTTCATTCCGGCTAGTTTACAGGACTGTCCTGAACTTAAAATTCCTCTTGTATACAAAGCAATAGCCAGTTCCTTGAGTAATTCTTCCTGTAGAGTATCGGGTGGAAGACGGATTGTATTTGTAATATTACCGGGAATTTTTAAGCAAATATCTGACATGACAATAATTCTCCTTCATCACATAAGATGATTCCTTTATAAAAATTTGTTGATAAATATTCATCATGACGTATAAATAATACAATTTGAAATTAAGAGCTCATAAATGATGGGACAACTCCAAATTTTAAGCTTTATCGACAAAAATTATTTTTCTTCGATATTCAACAACCATTTCCACACCGGCACAATCTGAATCACCCCTTCCGGAACCCGACACGTTCCCTCCTGGTTCAGAGTAATCAGTATCCCCCAGTCAAGACCATATTGGTTCATCGCTTCCTGTAAACCACCATATTCCCGCTCCCTGTTCAGATCAGTTAATTCAGAGCAGACCTGATACAGAGCATTTACCTGGCCATTCTCAATAATAACAAAATCACATTCCTTAATCGAATAATGATAATAAACCTCAAAACCCCGACGTTTTAATTCTGCCAACACCAGATTTTCCAGGAGTTTTTCATGATCTCCGGAAATCCTGAGTGCTACCTGGTTTCTCATGCCGGTATCGACAGCATAGATCTTTTTACCGGTCCCATACTGTTTCTTCAGGGATGGATCATACCGGTAAACTTCGGTTATCAGATGCGTATCTGCGAGAATATGGATGTAATCCCTGACCGTCATGGGACTTTTCATTCCGAGCATCGAGGCAAGGGAACGGTAATGGACTTCGGTTCCAATGTTCGTGAGAAGAAACAGTGCCAGTCCGATAAATCCGGAAACATCCCTGATATTCCACCGTGCGATACAGTCCCGGTACAGGATATTTTCATATATACTTCTGATATGATCTGTATCCCACATTCTGGTATACTCCGGAAAACCCCCTTCTTCCAGATACCTGTCCAGATGTGACAAGACTGCTACCTGATTTTCAGACGCCGTGCTTTTGTCTATTGCATGCCAGGCGAGATACTCGGCAAATGAAAATGGGTGAAGGATAATAGTGACCCATTCTCCCTTTGGTTTATCTGAATGAGAGATATTGATGCCAGTTTGTGAACCGGTGCAGAATATTTTGTATCCTGCATCATGTAATTGCCTGATGGTTTCTTCACATCCGGGCAGGTTCTGTATTTCATCGAGGAAGAGGATCCTGATTCCTGGGTTTCGTTTTTCCAGAAGAAGTAAACTGGTAGATAAGTCTGATAATCCATGAAGACGGATATCGGCAAGATTCAGATAATGATAGTCCTTAAAATGAGATGCAATCTGTCTGAGCAGGGTTGTTTTTCCACATCTCCGGACACCGGAAATGATGATCACTTGGTTAAGATAAAGATATTTGGAGAGATTGATGGACCGGGGTGTTCCGGGATCTTTCCGGGCAAATGATTTCGCCTGGTCCTGAATGATAAGGTCAATCTGGTGATCTGTTATCATTTGTATAATATTAGCATAAGTTTTTTGAAAATATGTATTTTATTAATCTACAATTTACGGATCTGGTTTTTAGGATAAAATTCAACTTTTGTGATGTTGTTGTAAGCAAAAATGAGTTCAAAACCGATATTTGAAGATGTGTTTATAAAGGTGCGTAGTTCGTTCGTACGGAAGCCCTACTTTTCCCTGGTTGCTGCAATTAAATAGAATTGAAGTGCCGTATTTTGATTGATTGTAGGGCTTTAATAGTTAATGGAATATAATAAGATTTATCCTAAAATATTCTAGTTTTAGGAATTTATGGCTTGGAATTATGGTTTCAGGGCAAATGAGATCTGCAGTTGCGAACATTGCAAAAAATGATATTGTTTTATTATCCCTATGTAATAAAACGCACTGTAGCCTTAAATTAGAAAAT
>CAYWHV010000266.1:0-4136 GCA_964458045.1 uncultured Methanospirillum sp. | reverse complement strand
TATTTCATGCAGGTATGCTAGATCATGTCGGGCTTGAACTTGCCGATATGGCACAGATATCAGCTTTTAATCTCCCGAAGGCAGATCCTGAAGCTGCATTGGTCGAGTTAGGTCTTGGAACCATCGATGCAGAGAAACCTGTTATCCTGGTCATCGGACATAATGTTCCACCGGCAATTGATATCATACAATATTCACGGGAACATGGCCTCTCCGGGAAGATTGAGGTCACCGGTATATGCTGCACGGCAATTGATCTGACCAGGTTTGATCCAAGTGCAAAAATTGTCGGACCAATATCATGGCAGCTCAGGTATATCAGGAGCGGTGTTCCGGACCTCATTGTGGTTGATGAGCAGTGTGTCCGTGCAGATCTGTTAATAGAAGCAGGAAATATCCAGGCACCTCTTATTGCCACCAGTTCGAAAAACTGTGCCGGCCTTGTTGACCGGACCGATGATGAACCGGATGATATTGTCAGAGATCTGATATCAGGGGCCGTTCCGGGTGTACTCATCCTGGATCCCCTGAAAGTCGGGGAAGTGGCAGTCAGGGCAGCCCTTGAATCTCATGAGATACGAAAGACGAAGAAAACCAGTACCATACCGACTGCAGAAGAACTGATTGAATATGCTAAACGCTGTGGTGGATGTATGGAATGCACCCGTGCCTGCCCGAATGAAACACCGCTTCCGGAAGCAATGAAACAGGCAGCCACCGGAGATCTCTCCTTCCTTGCAGACATCTATGATACCTGTATCGGGTGTGGCCGATGTGATGATGCCTGTAATAAGGAGATCCCAATCCACAGCTCTCTTGTTGCAGCGGCACGGGAAAAAGTCCTGAACGAGAAGTATTTTGTCCGGGCCGGACGGGGTGCAATTCAGGATATCGAGATTCGTGAAGTGGGCGGACCGATAGTTCTAGGTGAGATTCCCGGTGTTGTTGCCTTTGTCGGGTGTGCCAATTTCCCGAACGGTGCATCCGAAGTTGCAGAAATGGCCAGGGAGTTTGCCAAACGCAGGTATATCGCGGTTGCAACTGGATGTTCAGCGATGGCTATTGGCATGTACCGGAGTGAAGACGGTCAGACCCCGTACGAGGAGTTTCATGGCCGGTTTGACGCCGGGGGAATTGTCAACGTCGGGTCCTGTGTGTCCAATGCCCACATATCAGGAGCAGCAATTAAGATCGCCAGTATTTTTGCCAAACGCCCCCTGAGAGGAAACTATGAGGAGATCGCCGATTATGTCTACAACCGGGTCGGTGCTGTCGGGGTTGCATGGGGAGCAATGTCCCAGAAAGCAGCGGCGATTGCGGCAGGATTCTGGCGGCTTGGTATTCCGGTTATCGTCGGTCCTCATGGTGCAAAATACCGCAGAATGCTCCTTGGCAGGAAAGACCATGACGAAGACTGGTATGTCTTTGATTCACGGACCGGTGAAAAGGTGCAGGTCGGGCCGGTTCCTGAACATCTCTTTGTGACCGCTGAAACAAAGGAAGAGGCGATGGTTCTTATCGCAAAATTGTGCATGAGACCAAATGATACCTCACGTGGCCGGTCCATGAAACTGACCCATTATATTGACCTCTATAAGCGGCTCTATGGTATCATGCCGGATGATCTCAACCTCTTTATCAGATCGCCGGCAGATATCCCGATTACCATGAAAGAAGAGCTGCTTCCAATCCTTCAGGAGAAAGGGCTGCAAGATAGGATCATCCCTGACCCGACGCTCCTGAAATCCCAGATACGGACACAGAAGGGAGGAAGATCATGAGCGGCCAGGATAGTTGGATCCGGGCTGAGATGGGAGGAACAAAACAGGCGTCTGTCATCTCAAAACCTGAGGTCCTGATGGCTCTTTTGAAAAAGGCGAAACGGCCCCTGATAATCATCGGTCATGAGATCATCTCTGACAGGGTCAGGACCGACATCCTCATCAGGATGGTTTCTGAATTTCAAAAAACCAAAGGAATACCGATACTAACCACCTCCCATATCGCCGGTCAGGTAATAGAGCAGGGAATTCAGTTATCCGGAGTTCTTGGAAGTATGGAGATTATTGACCGCCTACGAGACCCGACCTGGAATGGATGTGACGGGAACGGGCAATATGACCTTGTCTTTATCGCGGGATTCTCCTATACTCTTGGATCCCTTCTATTCTCCGCATTAAAACAGAATGCCCCCCAGACAAAGGTAATCTCCCTGGATCCCAAATACCATCCCCATGCCAGCTGGTCGTATGCAAATATGAAGACAGATTCCTGGAAAGCGGAGATTGATCGTCTGATTGACCTCGTGCATTCAGATAACACTCATCAGAAGACGGAGGAGAACCATGTTTGAAGATATACCGGTTGAAGTAGGTCTTGTTCATGAAGGGGAGCGTATCAGAAAAGAGGATATGCGGGTGGAACTTGGCGGTCCGAAGGTATCCGAGAAGTTTGAACTTGTCCTCGTGAAAAAATCCGATGAGGTAACTGATGGGAAGATATCTGTTATCGGGCCTGATCTAGCCGACCTTGAAGAAGGGAAGAGTTATCCGTTTGGTATACTGGTCGAAGTTTCAGGGGAAAAACTGGAAGAGGATTTGGAAGGGGTCTTTGAACGCCGTGTTCATGAATACCTGAATTACATCCAGGGCGTCATGCATCTGAACCAGCGGTATGATCTCTGGATGCGGGTCGGGAAAAAAGCATTTGCGAAGGGCCTGAACTCTTTTCATCAGATTGGAAGTGCTCTTATCAGTTTATACCGGAGTGAACTCCCGATTATTGAGAGAATCCAGATAACATTCTTCACCGGCGGAGAAGAATTTCATACGACCTACAATCTCGCCCGTGAGCGGTATGAAACACGGGATTCGAGGGCCAGGGGACTTCTGGATGAAGAGGTTGACACCTTTTACGGGTGTGCCCTCTGTCAGTCCTTTGCCCCCTCACATATCTGTGTCATCACCCCCCAGCGATATGCCAACTGTGGTGCTATCAGCTGGTTTGACGGACGGGCTGCAGCCAGAATGGACCCAAACGGCCCTATCTTTCCGATTGCGAAAGGTGAATACCTGGATACTGAACATGGCGAATACTCCGGAATAAATGAGCATGCCACCAAACGCTCAATGGGAGAGGTAAACCGGGTCTGGCTCTATTCTGCATTCGGGTATCCGCATACCTCATGCGGTTGTTTTGAGGCTATTGCCTTTTACATCCCTGAAGTTGAGGGTTTTGGTATTGTTCATCGTCGGTTTGCAGGACCTACAGTTAATGGCCTTGCATTCTCAACCCTTGCTGATT
Organism: uncultured Methanospirillum sp.; assembly: GCA_964458045.1. Lineage (GTDB taxonomy): Archaea > Halobacteriota > Methanomicrobia > Methanomicrobiales > Methanospirillaceae > Methanospirillum. The sequence goes on along the minus strand of CAYWHV010000266.1, from coordinate 833 downwards.
CAACAGCCGGTGGACGGCAGGTCGAAGGATTCCACGGGATTTCACTCGAATACATGCGGTCAGTGAAATTCCTGCAGGCAGATGGCGGATGGAATGCCATTGTATGGATGCCGGCGGAGATTAAGGAGATGCTCCAGGGGATTATTCCTGAAGATGTCGCAGGGGCAATTGCAACCGAGCAGGATGCCCTGGATATTGAAACCCTCACGTCATTCCTTACTGCACACCACCATCCCGTCGTGTCGAAATGGACTCTTCCAGAAGACACTGAAGAAGAGACCTCAATGGATTATGGAAAATCGGGCCCGGTTATGTCCATCGAAGAACTCCCGCTGATGGCAGGTGGCGTGAAAATTATCCTGAAAAATGCAAAGATCTATGCTGAACGGATAATCATACAGCCTGCTGATAATAATAAAAAGAAACAGGGAGGGAAGAATGACTGATCAGGAAAAGCCGGATATCAGCAATCTCATCAGGCTGCTCGGACCCGGCCTTGCTGAACTCCTCTCCGGACGGCAGATTGAACTTGAAAACGTAGAGCTGGAACTTGGAGAACTCGAACTCTGGATTCCGGTCGGAGGGATTTCTCCATCCATCTACCCCGCACCTATCCCAGGCGGTACTGGACAGATAGCACCACCAGTAAAACGATTACCACGTCCGGATGAACTCATTTCAGAAAAATTCCTGATGGAACCTGATGTATTCTCCTCAAAAATCAAGGAGATTACCCTTGGTGCCACCAGATCTGATGGAGGAACACGAGGCAGTACGATCACCGTCGGGGGATCTACCTCCATTCCCTTCACCCATCCGCAGTCACCGCCCCC
>CAYWHV010000265.1:0-4146 GCA_964458045.1 uncultured Methanospirillum sp. | reverse complement strand
ATATGAAAAATACCATGATGGCTCTTCTTTCATATAATGAACTTGCCAGGATGGATAGTACGGACCCTGTCTTTTTAGAATATCTGGAACGCGAAGGTCAGCTTCTCTCCCGATTATCAGCCCAGATTGAGTTTACCAGACTTTATGAAGAACTTGGAGTGAAAGGGGCGGTCTGGATTCAGCTTGATGATCTGATTAAAAAGATGAGTATGTCATTTCCCCAGATCGCCATATCAGTTGAACCTGATGTGAGTCTTTATGAAATTTTTGTTGATCCCCTGATCGAAAAGGTATTTTACAATCTCTTTGATAATGCACTCCGGCATGGTGAGCATGTTACCACCATCCATATTCGTGCAGATGAGAAAGACGGCATTCTGGAACTCTATATTGCTGACAACGGGGCCGGGGTAGCTGACGGGGATAAAGAGCAGATATTCGGGCGCGGTTATGGAAAGAATACCGGTCTTGGGCTTTTTCTGGTACGGGAGATCCTTTCAATTACCGGGATTTCGATTATTGAAAATGGGAAACAGGGAGAAGGGGCCTGTTTTGTTCTGACCGTTCCTCAGGTTCATTTTCGAAAACTCTCTTAATCTTTTAGATCAAATAGGTATCCTCATTTCATGAACAAAAAGCGCAATAATTTTGATTTTCATGGTATCAGGTAAAGATGCAGATTCGGTTGAGATTACCGACCGTGATGCAGACTGGCACCGGTTTCTCAAGACACGATATAAAAAACAACTGGATGAATTATCCCGTGAATATCCATACACCCGTTCACTCTATATAAATTACCGCGACATCGAGAGTTTTGGAAAGACCGGGACTGAACTCGCTGATGAACTCCTGGAAAACCCGGGAAAGGTGATTGGCGATATTAAGGATGCCATCAGGACTCACCGCCTTGTTAAAACACGAAAGAAAGATGAGCAGCCTGATATCAATGTCAGGTTTACCAATCTCCCCCGGAAGATAGCAATCAGGGAAATCAGATCAGATCATATCGGGAAGTTCATCAGTGTTGAAGGAATTCTTCGGAAGACGACTGAAGTAAGACCTCGTATTACCCTGGCCGTATTTCGGTGTCCTGCCGGTCATCGTACTGTCAAAGCCCAGTCATATGGTCCCTTTGTTGAGCCGGATGGATGCCAGGCAGATGGATGTACTCAGAAGAAACTCGAACTCATCCCCCGGTTTTCCCGATTTGTTGACTCTCAAAAACTGAGGATTCAGGAGTCACCAGAAGGATTACGTGGAGGTGAACAGCCCCAGACCATTGACCTTGATGTGATTGATGACATCTGCGGCACTTCGGCACCAGGCGACCGGATAGTTGTAAATGGAATCCTCCGTTCGATCCAACGAAATTCGTACGGATCAAAATCCACGATCTTTGATATCTATGTAGAATGTAATTCCATCGAAGTTGCAGAAAAAGAGTTTGAAGAGGTGAATATCAGCGAGGAGGATGAAAAGGAGATCATCACTCTCTCGAATGATCCAAATATCTATCGAAAGATTGCACATTCCATCGCACCGACTATCTACGGAGTTGACGATGTCAAGGATGCAATCGCTCTTCAGCTCTTTGGGGGAATTGCCAAGGAGATGCCGGATGGGAGCAGGCTTCGTGGCGATATTCATGTCCTCTTAATTGGTGATCCGGGTATCGCGAAGTCCCAGATGCTGCGGTATGTTGTCCGTCTCTCACCCCGGGCAATATATACTTCAGGACAGTCCACAACATCGGCTGGTCTCACTGCTACCGCTGTAAAAGATGAGTTTGGTGATGGGCGCTGGACCCTTGAAGCAGGAGCCCTGGTTCTCGCTGATATGGGTGTCGCCTGTGTTGATGAGATGGATAAAATGGAAAAGCATGACCGGAGTGCTTTACATGAAGCGATGGAGCAGCAGTCAATCTCGGTTGCGAAGGCTGGAATTACTGCGACATTAAAATCACGATGCGCCCTTCTCGGAGCAGCGAACCCGAAATACGGAAGGTTTGATGATTTTGTCCCGATTGGAGATCAGATCAACATGCCTCCGTCCCTGTTGTCGCGATTTGATCTCCTCTTTGTCCTTACCGATAAACCCGAGCATGAACGCGATCTTGCAATTGCAGAACATATCATCAAAGCTCATAGTGTTGGAGAACTTATTGCACAACATAACCGCGAACCAATCCCCGGGGTTGATGACGAGTATATCACTGAGCAGTTAAAACCGGTCACACCGGAGATCGATCCGGCGATGTTCAGGAAATATGTGGCGTACGCGAAACGGAGTTGTTTTCCCCGGCTTTCTGACGAAGCCCGCGAGACCTTGATTGCTTACTACATGAAACTTCGTGACCTTGCGGATGCAAATAAACCGGTTCCGGTAACAGCGCGACAACTCGAGGCAATAGTCCGGCTGGCAGAGGCATCAGCCCGGATCAGACTCTCTTCTATCATTGAAAAGAGCGATGCAGAACGGGTTATTACCATTATTGACACCTGTCTTCGGCAGGTTGCATATGATCCATCAAGCGGTTCCTTTGATATCGATATGCTTGCTACCGGGGTGTCAAAGAGTAAACGTGATCTCATCAGAACCATTAAACAGGCAATACGGGATATTGCAGATGAGAATGGCCGGGCCCACAAACCTGATGTTATTGAAATCGTCCGACAACAGGGCTTTGACCGTGATGAGGTTGAACGCCAGCTTACTGCCATGCTTCGATCAGGAGAAGCAATGGAACCAAAACACGATGTGGTTAAGCTTATATAATTCCTCATGAGGGGAATCCTGTTAATGGAAGCAGTATCAGATATAGGGTATGACGTGTTCACCAGTGCAGTCACATGCTGCACTCCGTTCTTCTCTGATGATCCTGATCATCCTTATCGCCCTTGCTTTTTGTGGGTGTGGGGCTGTCGTTTTTGCTGACAAGGTCCAGACCCAGCTTTCCATCAGTACAGATCCTGCTGACCCGGGTGAGAATCTCCCCTTTACGGTAAAAGGGAATCTGACCGATGCAGATGGCTCTATCATGGGAAATAAGAAGGTTTCTCTTGAACGGCTGGAGGAAAATGACCCGGAAAGTGCATATGAATTCATGGCCGTGGCAACGACTGATATCGAGGGAGCATATTCATTCTTCCGTCCGGCAGCATCTCCACCCGAATTTCTCCGAGTCAGATATAATGGAAATTCCCAGTTTGATGGAACGGTAAGTGAGATTGTCCCAGGCCATATATCAAAAGAGCCAAAGGTCCAGACCGGAATCACCCCACAGGTGGCAAAGTCAAAGACAAAAGTTACCGCAAAGGCATCTCCATCAAATCCATTCCCAGGTCAGGCAGTGTCCATCGGTGGACAACTGATGGGTGAGAATGGAGCCCCACTAGGAGGAAAAAAGGTAATTTGTGAATCTTCTGACCGGGTTGGGACGAGAAGCGACTTTTCTATTCTTGGTATCTCGACCACTGACGATAAGGGATTTTTCAAATTTACCGCCAGTGGAGGGTCGACAACCACCTTTATACAGGTCAGGTTCCCTGGCGATGATGAATATGATGAATCAGTGAGTGAACTGATTTTAATCTTGTAATTACTTTTTTTATAATTTGGTATAGTCTGTCTTCTCAAAATCATGATGAACCGGAAAATTTTTTCTCATGGTTTCTGCTTCTTCTTCGTGAATATCATAAAAAATTAATTCTTCCAGATCACTTCCCCGTGCTCTTATGGCTCCATCCGGCCCGGCAATGCATGTTCCTCCTGAATAGGTATCAACCGGGGTGGTACCGACGGTATTGACAGAAGCAACAAAAGTCTGAAATTCTGCCGCTCTGCTTGTAGTAAACAGATTAAAATGTTTCATCCGGGAGGAAGGCCAGGCTGAAGGTACAATCATAAGGTGGACACCCATATTCCGATATGTCTGGAAGAGTTGTGCAAATCTGAGATCATAGCATATTGCAAGACCAATGGTGCAGGAGTTCATGGTAAAGGATCCGAGTGCTGTGCCAGGGGAGTAATGGGAATCTTCACCCGCTGGAGAAAAAAGGTGAATTTTAGAATATTTTGCAAGGGTCCGCCCATCAGGCCCGAGAGCGATGCAGGTATTTAGGGGTTTTTCAGCTCCTTTTTCCC
>CAYWHV010000264.1:0-4167 GCA_964458045.1 uncultured Methanospirillum sp. | reverse complement strand
ATGAAAGTTATTTTTGATTCAAATATATTCCTCTATCATCTCACAGGTAATTACCCTCTTGCCACAGAGTATATAGAAAAAGTAGAAATTGAGATTATCTAAGCATACATCAATGATATTGTATGCTCTGAGGTAATTCGGGGTTATTTCAGGGCTCAAACACAGTTATCTTCAAAAAGAATACGAGAAAAATTGCATTCACTTTTCATAGATTCTGATAATTTACAAGATCTCTTCTCTTTATTTATCACATCACCATCACATTCAGGAAGTAATATCTTTCAAATTATGAATTCCTATCATATGATGCCCTCCCGACGCTTACTTCACTGCTTCCAGTCAACATTACGGGCCTAATAAGATAATGATAGCCGATTCAGATTTTTCCAGGATTGATTTTCTGGAGATAATCAATCTCCCAACAGAAGAATCATAATAGTCGGTTGGGGGTATTCCTTCCTGGTGCTTAATGCTACATACAACCAGAATATTTTATGCAGCAGGTTGCTGCACAATTACCTGAATGAATGATCCAGATGGGCAGCTGTTTTCCCTGGAGAAAATGACTAAAAAATAGAAAATCTGAATATCCGAATTTATAAAAGAGAATCAGGACTGCATCTTCGAATAAGTGAATTACATCCATCTGCTTATTTAAGAGCAATCAACTCATTAGGAAGACAAACAGATAATACCAGAGAAAAGAAATAACACAATAGGATTGTTTTATAGACACAGTAAAATAAATCGAACAAGGGACTAAAATATGATTGATACACTGTCCATTGAAGGATACAGGGCCATAAAGACTCTAACTCTCAATCCCAGACGAATCAATATCCTCGTAGGAGCAAATAACTCGGGAAAATCATCAATACTTGAAATTCTATCTCTCTGTACATTAGCTCACAGTGAAATGAAAGATGTCGTAGGGACACAGATCTGGCAATATCTTCAAAAAATAAGACAATATTATCCACAAAATTTAGTACATACTGCCTGTAACGGATCCTCGGTTACAATTTCATATGACAATAAAAGAATGAAGACCTCCCTCATATTTGAAGAGACTGGATATCGCGATAATACATTAGGAGGAATTATCTCAAATAAAATCTTTTCCGAGGCGGATAACTACCTATTCACAACAGATTTTTTAAAAACCCTACGTTCTGATATTGATAAATTTGGCTCAATGTTATTACATGACTCAAGTGGCAATCCATTCCCATCATATACTTCAATCCAGGATAGAGAATCAAGACAGGATATCTCACTCGTAGAACAGGAACTTCTCTCTCATATAAAGCAGAAAATTATCCAGGAAGCATACGAGTCACCGAAAATTATCATTTCAGTAACTGATAATGATATCATTACTCACGTATACGCAGAGATTTTTACCCAACAAAACAGGAGACTATCTGAAAATATAACTTCTCTTGCGGGTTTATCACATACATTCACAGGATTGAGGATATATAAAAAACCACAAAAAAAGGAACCAGACATTCCGACTATAGTGAGAATGAAAACGGCATCAGATTTTCGATATATAAATCTCCTGTTTGAAAAGATGATGGAAGGTTGGGAAATCCAGGCATTTGAAAAATTAATCTCAGAAAAGATTCCATATGTCGTTGATATTAAAAAATCAACAGAAAAGGGAGTACTGATTTATCTGAAAGGAGAGTCTGCTCCCCGGCCACTCACCTCGATGGGTGAAGGTTTTATTACTCTGGTAGAGCTCCTGGCACTCAATACACTGGTAAAAAAGGGTTTAATTATTATGGAAGAACCCGAAAATAACCTTCATCCGGGTTTTATTGATGTATTTGGTGAACAAGTCATCGATGACACGAGTCAAAACCAGTATTTTATCTCAACCCATAGCTCAGATCTTATTGAAACAATCCTTGAACGGGCAAAACATTCTCAAAAACTCGATGATATCAGGATAATTATTCTCCATAAGCATATGCACCTTTCATATCCGGTTGCAGAGGAGATGACCGGCGAGGAAGCACTCGAGGAGATAGAAGCCATCCACTCTGATCTTCGGGGTATCTGATGGCAGTATATCTTTTTGGTGAGGGCAAATATGATCAAATATTTCTTCCGGAAATTCTGAAACACCTTCACTATTCTTATTGCCCCCTGAAAAATAATGACACGAAATCCCTCCTCCTTACCGACCGGAATTATTACCATGATTACGATTTCATTCTTTTTTCTGACAATGGAAGATCAGATATTTACACAAAGATCATGCGCAGATTTTGCGTAAGTTTTTTTAAAAAGGAAACTGTTCATCCGGTTCGAATCATTCTATTTCTAGATGATGACTATTCCTCACATGAAGAACTCACCAATACCTTATCGAACCATATCAGGGGATTTTCTTATCTTATTCCGAAAATGGATGTTGAACTTAAAAAAACTGAAAATTTAATTTCTCTTCACCTTCCATCAGATAGTACCCCCCGTATTTCCATTCAGGTTTTTTATATTCCTCATGTTTGGAAAGATAAATAGTTCAGGGAGGTATACCGTATCTCCATAAAACCAATAAAGCCAGCGGAATACTTGATATTGGCCCACATCAAGGACTCCGTGAATTGAGTTTTTCCTTATCATGCTCAGTTGAAGATGCAATTAGAAAATCTGTACAGGAGGACTGGCTCATTGAAAATTCATGGTATCAGAATATGATACAGGTACTAAAGAGAACTGTTGAACCGAGGTAACAGATTTATTCCCCCTCATCAAAAATTATCATGCAATAGGAAATTCGCATGGAAAGATCCGATTTACTTTCAGCCCTTAAAACAGTAAATTCGTTGTTAAAACAACGGAAGTATCCGGAAGCGTTGGAAGTATTCCAGAATCTCAGTCATCAATATCCTGATGATCCAGATGTTCTCTATCAATTTGGTATTCTTCTGAATGCACTCAATGATTATATCGGAGGAGCACGGGTTTTAGAGAAACTTGTTTCGATTGATCCCGGATATAAGAATGGAAAGGTGGTTTTAGGATATTCCTATGTCAATATGAATAAAGTGGAAGAAGGGATTGCGATTCTTGAAGAGGCAAGAATGTCTGACCCAGATAATCTGTTCCTTCTCCAGATTCTGGGAGCGGGGTATGGAAAGATGGGCCGGTTTGAACAGGCTCTTGAGATTTTTTACCGGGCTGAATCCCTTGAGCCTGCATCGAGACCGACTCAATATGGCATTGCTCAGACTTTGTGTTCCCTTGACCGGTATCATGAGGCATCCCGGCACCTGAAGATCATCATTGATGAAGGAATCGATGATAGAATAGATGAAGAGGCAAAAGACCTCCAGCGGGAGATATCCCAAATATTTTATTCACCGGAGGGTCTTCGGAAAGGGACCGATTAATACTGAAATTCGCAGTATACCATTCTTTTTCAGAAAGTCACAGAGATAATATAATGGCGCCAAAAGTATGACTAAAGATATCATTTTGACCATCCCGTTATCTCTCGCACAGGAGATGAAACTCCCCCCTGATACCATTCGGGAAGAACTTATGAGCGAACTAGCAGTCAGCCTCTATCAGCGGTGGATAATTACCACTGCACAGGCATGCAGACTATCAGGACTTGACCGGTTTCAGTTTGAAGAACTCCTCGGGAAACGACAAATACCTATACATTACTCAGAAGAAGACCTTGACCAGGATATCAGATATGCAACTGGTAATCTCTGATTCATCGACCTATATTCAATTAGAAGCGATGAGTCGATTTAAACTAATCAAAGAATATTTCCCTTCTATACAGATACCACGGGCTGTTTACCAGAAAGGATTACTCTGTAAGAAATGATTAGTCATCTGTAGATCCTTGAAGACTCATAATTAGCGGGAAATTTCTTCCTGATGGTAACTAATACATAGTATGGCTTATTTCCAGTATCATGACTATGTATGGATTAAAATAAAGGTAATCGATACAATTAATGAGTATGAAAGTGAATAATACCTTGTTCGTGGTATTCCAATCTGGTAATGCCCAAAATACAACAACCAGCAAATCCCTTAAGAAATACCAGTTATATTAATGAATTCATTTATTTGATGAATTCATTTTATGATTCTTTCGTTAGAAATTTGTGAAAAAGTATGACAGATACCAGG
>CAYWHV010000263.1:0-4180 GCA_964458045.1 uncultured Methanospirillum sp. | reverse complement strand
TATCCCAGTTGTTGAAAATGAATGGCAAATAAAAAGGGCAGCAGATGGGCTAAATCAATTTCATCTTCATGAGGCAATTCAATGGATAATTGAACATGATCAGGAATTCAATATAGAATCCGTTTATAATGCAGAACTCGAATTGGCGACTCTAGCATTGAGTAATAAGCTAATGATGAAGTACTGTGGGTACCTTACCGTGATGGGCGACATTATGAGAGTGGAGGGAAAGGAACAAGATTCTATGTTACTTTATATGGATGTTTTATACCTAATGGCAAATGGTGCTTGGGATTATCATGAAGAACTTCCAGATCGTCAACCATTCCGGAAAACTACTAGGATATCAATTCCTGTTGGGTTGGTAGGATATATCAATATTATTAAAAATTCTCTTCGATTATCTGATGACGAAATACTAGAAATTTTTTTAAATGAATCCAAAAAAATTAAATCATCTCTGGGTATGGGAGATTTATTATCTGATGGAATGACGGCTTGGAAAATTATTCAGGAAGAATATTCAAAGTACATTTCTCTTCAAAAATAACTTTTTTTAAGAAATCATGGCTACATCATCTAGGGATGAACAGGGATGATTAACTATTCTCTAATAATTTTTCACATATCCCTTTGATATCGTTATCTAAATATTTCACAGCATATGAAGATGCTAGGAGTTCATCAGGTACATATTGATCATATTTTTCATGGACTAAATCCCCAATATTTTGTGAAATATCAATGATGTTAGGCATATTTTCAGGCAAACTCTCATAAAAATTGATGATTTCTTCAATACTAGTACCTGTAAATTTTATGGCCATATCATGATTCGTTGTATAATCCACTTTAAAACCCATTAATATTTCACCCATTTTCGCTAGTGTGCGATTCTTTGCAGTACCCGTCCATGTAAACCAGTAAACATCTTCCCCATCAATTATAAAATCAGTTGAAGCTAATTTCGCATCGATAGCAGTAGAACGAGCCATTTCGAGCATCTTTTGAGCTTTATTATCAAGATATGGTATTGTTTTATTAGAGAGAAGAATTTCTTTCATTTTCTCAACAATTTTTGGATGAATATCCGGTAGGGCAGAACCATAAAATTTTGGAACTTTAGCTCCCAGAGATGGATTAACTAATATTTCCTTCTTTTTGTAATCAATACTGACAATTTCCCAGCGTTTTCCTGCCAATATTAAGTATTTCCTTCCTTCAAGACCTGGAGTATGTGCTATGCTTCCAATCCTTCTTCCCTGACTTATGACATCCAAATCTGAAGATGTTAGAAATACAGCATAGAACTCTATACTTTTAACTACCTCTTCTCCCTTCAATCCAAGAATGATAAGATTGTCAGGAGTCTGCTCGATGAGATCTGCATTTTTCATGGCACGAAGGATTGAAATATACTCATCTTTTTGAATTGTTAAAAAAGCACCATTTTTTACTAATATATTATAAAGGCCCTGGAGTTTTTCTCCTCCTCTTTCTTTTACAACACTCAGGATCTGTTGGACGAAGGTTGAATAATAATGATAATGAGCATGCGGAGGTTCATACCATTTTTCGAGCATCAATTCTGACATCGCAATGGCACGAATTAAATTTGGAAACAATCGAGAAATAATATCATCCGATTTTCTCTCAGTTATGAACATTATCATCTCAGAGCTCTCACCTTCTCCTCTTCCACTTCGTCCTAACCTTTGAACAAGGGAGTTTACAGACCACGGAGTTCCAATTTGCCCAATTCGGGAGAGATTACCAACATCTATCCCCATTTCAAGAGTGCTTGATGTAAAACATGAGGTTAATGAATTAGTCTTTAATTCAGATTCTGCATCTTCTCGCTCGCATTTTGAGAGAGAACCATGATGAATCATGAAAAAATCAGGCAATCCCTCCCGTTCAAGTGTCTTCCGGACTAAGTCGGTCATCAGCTCTAAGTTTTCTTTAGAGTTAATGAAAATTAACGATGAATGTCTATAAAAATACTTAATTAGGTCTTTCACAATGCTATTATAAAGAATATTTTCCTCTTCTTCATCTGAAGATCCGTCCTTTGGTTCATTTTCTTGTAAGTATCCTTTAATTAAAAACTTGATATTTCGTCCGCTATCTGGATCATCAATTATTTGAACTGAATCTGGATTATTAGGCATTAACCATTGTTTAACAAGATTTGTATCTCCAAATGTTGCAGAAAGACCAATTATTCTAACCGAAGTTGTTCTAATTTGCATAATTCTGGATAATAAACTACGGAGATGAGCCCCTCTCTCCACACCGATAAAAGAATGCATCTCATCTATCACGATATAGGATAATCCAGAAAAAAGGAGAGATAAATCATCAGAATGATTAATAAATAAAGACTCTACAGATTCTGGGGTAATAAGAAGAATGCCAGATGGATTTTTTAGGAATTTTTTCTTTTTATCTGCTGACACGTCTCCATGCCATTTAAATACCGGAATATTGGATAGTTCACATAATTGTTCTAACCTTTGAAATTGGTCATTAATGAGAGCTTTTAACGGACCAACATACAATGCTCCAATTCCTTGATTTGATTGTTCTACAATTTTTGATATGATCGGAAGAAATGCCGCTTCTGTTTTTCCAGCAGCAGTGTTTGCAGAAATAACCAGATGATCTTTCGATTCATTAATTGCATAAATCGTGTCTCTTTGTATTGGACGAAGACTCGTCCATTTCATCTGATATAATTTTTGTTGTATTGTTGGATGCAAAAAAGAGAAAGCAGGGGGTTTCATCATATTATATTTGTAATTACAGTTTCATTGAAACCAATTCATCATCGTCTTCATCTTCTGAAATTGGATAAGAAAAATTTGTCTTATTTTGCTTTTGTAGTGATTCTTGAGGTAATATATTTAGTAATTCACCCCAGGATGTTTGAGGATTTTGTTCGATGACTGAGAGGAACCCTACAAATTTTTTTACTACATCACCAGGAGTCATATAAAATTCAGATCCAATAGTTTTAGCACAAAAAGACATAAATTCAGTTATTCCTTCATCTGGAACTAAGTATTTGTTAGAGTCACCTGAAGCATAGACATTACGAATGTTGTGAAGTAGCACATAGGTGTCTTCCGGAGTCAGATTTTCAAGATGAATAACTGGTCCAGAGAAATCTTTCCTTCCCTGCTGTGCAAATTCATTTTCAGCCAGTCTTCGCGCCAAAGCTTCATAACTCATTAGTCCTCGTCTTTTATCGATTAGGAATTCATCAATTCCAGCAAACATGAAGCCCACATTTTTTACATTTCCCTGCAATGAATCATTGAGAATCCTAAGAATCATCTCGTAATTGGCATTTCTTGCTTGTGAACTATTTAATCGATGAGAGAGAACTCCCATTTCATCAATATTTATTAAAATCCCTGAATATCCGGCCATTCTGACGAAAGAACCCCACAACTTTAGATAGTCATAGATGGTTGAATCATTTACTATGGTTCGTACTCCTAAATCATGATAGGCCTCAGTTTTCGTGACGTATTCCCCACTTAACCATCTAATGGCTGAACTTTGAAGGACTTCGTTTTGCGTGTTATACCCTTCATAATATTTTGCAACAACCGTAGCAAAATCATAGCCTGATACAAGATCCTGCAATGGTTTTAAATTATGGTATATGGATTTAGTAATTTCTGTATGATCTTTTCCTTCTTCTCTTAAGGTGAAATCAAGATCTGAAATCCATTTCTCAACAACACTAACCATTGCTCCACCTTCAGGTTTTGCTTTAGTTGACATATTGTGCATAAGTTCAGCGTATAATTGTCTAGCCTGACCATTTGATGCATGAAGTCTTCTATCCGGTGTGATATCAGCTTGAGTTACGACCAACTTTTGCTCTAATGCCACAGTTCTACTAAGGTTGAGGAAAAAACTCTTTCCTGAACCATATCTTCCGATGATAAACCTGATTGTGGCACAATCTTCTTTAATTTTAGAAATGTCTGATAATACTGCTTTTACCTCATCTGTTCTCCCAACCTGAATATGATGTAATCCGATTCGAGGAACAACTCCGGCATTAAGAGATTGAATAATTGCAGTTCGTTCACGGGGTTTAATTGGTATCCGGTCTGAAAGAGGAGAGACTCAGGACGAACATCCTCAATATCAGATGAACTGA
>CAYWHV010000262.1:0-4183 GCA_964458045.1 uncultured Methanospirillum sp. | reverse complement strand
CATGATTGCTGCTTTGTCAAAGTTCACATTGGTCAGCGTCATAAAGAGTGACTCAGCGATGAGCAGACCGACATCTGCCTGGTCCTCGTTCCTGGCTGACATATTCTTTGCTGCCAGGCCCTTTAGAGAATAGATCAGGGCATCCTGATAGGCAGCAGTCACTTCATCCTTCCCGCACACTCCGCCAACCGTACATCCGGAGCCTTTTGCAGTCTCTTCACACTGGTAACAGAACATCGTGGTATCTCCCTTGTATCTTTTTGCTACAAAATATCTTTTGTATATCAGATTATAAATAGGGGGACGTTTCTAAAACTATACTATGGATAGTTCCTGCACAGTCTACCAGACAGTGCGTTATTTAACGAAAAAATGGACCCTGCTCATCATTCTGGAGCTCTATAAAGGGGAGCAGTATACCAGGAGGTTTTCAGATCTCAGGGATGCTCTTCCGGGGATCACACCCAAGATATTATCTGAACGACTCAAAGAACTGGAGCAGGAAGGAATTATCGGAAACCGTGTAAATGCAGATACGTTTCCGGTAAAGAGCGAATATTTCCTGACCGAAAGTGGCATCGAAATCGTTGATATCATTAAGGATATTAAAGTCTGGGCTCTGAAATGGAAGATAGATAATATCCCCTGTCAGAACCAGGACTGCAGGGTTTGTGTACTTTAATGTATCATGTCATCCACCTATCATATGCAGATTTTCAATGAGCAGATTTACTCTGGTACAGGATAACCCGGAGGAATATTCTGGCAAAAGAGATTGGACCGGCCGATAAAGTTCAGAAATGGCTGTCAATGGGGATGGCGTTCCTCAAAAAGGATCAGCAGGACCGTGCATACTATGCATTCAAAGAAGGTCTTCGCATCGATCCTGAAAACTCAGAACTCTGGTTTCAGACCGGAGTAGTTCTGGCGAAACAGGAGCGTCACCGGGACGCCATGAAGATGTACCGGAACGCTCTGAAGTATGATCCGGATAATCTGGAGGCCCAGCTTCGTCTTGGCATGTCGATGCATGAGGTCGGCATGTATAAAGAAGCCATCCCTGTTTTAACCCGGCTTGTTGAGCGTGAATCAGAGAATGATCAGGGGTGGATGTACCGGGGTGCCTGTTTTCTTGCACTTGGCAAGTTTCGCGAAGCCCTCACCGACCTTGACATGGCAATTGACTGGGGGGCTGAACAGGCGGAAGTCTGGGTTTTAAAAGGCTATTGTCATGTGCAGCTTGCTGAGTTTTCTGACGCACTTGATGCCTATTACTTTGCCATTGAGATCAATCCTGATGATCCAGTCGCCTTTTTTGGTCTTGCAAATACCCTTGTTCATCTTGAAGAGCGGGAACAGGCAGTCGATACCCTGAAAAAAGCGTTAAAGCTTGATCCAGATTATGCTGATGCATGGCGGATGATAGCGGATCTTCTCGCTGATTCAGGTGATATCCCTCAGGCGACCGGTGCATATGAGCATGTGCTCAGACTTGAACCCTGGGATCTCGATACCCGGTACTCATACTCAATCCTGAAAGCCGAGTTGTCTGAAGACAAGGCTGCTGTCACCGATATTTTAAACCAGATCATTAACGAAGGCCAGGAATCGGTCACCTTTTACAATAATCACGGCCTGACTCTGATGCATCTGAAAAAGTACGATAGTGCTCTCCAGGCATTTAACCGGGCATTACAACTGAGCAAAGACAATCCCTCCGTGTGGCATAATCATGGTGCTGCTCTCTTCAAGCTCAGATGGTATAAGGATGCCATGAAATCCTTCCAGCAGTCGCTCAAGATCAATCCGAAAAATGTCAACTCCTGGGTTGGTATCGGGATGGTGGCCGTTGCACAGTATGAGTTCAGCCGGGCAGCTGCTGCATACACCCATGCGACCCAGCTCAGTCCACGAAAGGTGAGTATATGGATAATGCTTGGTGATACCCAGCTTGAGCGGGGGCAGTACCAGGAAGCGATTGCTGCATATGAAAAAGCGCTTGAGCTGGATCCTGAAAGCCCGACCGCCTGGAATCAGCGTGGACTTGCTCTCCGGCTGCTTGACAGCCACCCGGCTGCTTTAGAATCATTCGAACATGCTGCAGAGACGAAGAATGCAAAACCGGAGTCCTGGATTAATCATGCCATCACGAGTTTTGAACTGGGAGAGTATAATCAGTCGGTCCATTCGTTTGAGCGGGCATGTAAATTCGGGCCGATTCCCTCCGACAGCTGGCTCATTTATCTGAATGCTCTGGCCTATGAGCATGAAAACAATAAACTCATCAAGGCATCCGAGCGATTTATTGAATTATTCGGGCCTGATGCTGAGGTTCTCTTCCTTCTTGGCGTGGCCCAGTATGAGTTAAAACAGTATGAGGCAGCCCTGCATCATTTCAGGGAGACGATAAAACTTGACAAGGATCATAATGATGCTCTTTTCTGGGCAGGTCTGACGCTCCTTGAACTCTACCAGTTCCCCGAGGCGATAACCTCCTTTGAAGGGGTGGAGGATAATCACCCGGATGATGATCAGGCATGGTATTACCATGGGAAGGCACTGGTCGCATTACATGAACTCCAGAAAGCAGAGTTTATTCTGAAACATTCGCTCCAGTTAAATGATCAGTCTGCTGATGCCTGGTATCTCCTTGCAGATGTTCAGCATACCAGGAAAGTATATGCAGATGCCCTTCAGTCCGTTGGAAAGGCCCTTGATCTCTCGCCATCTAATAACGAGATCTTAAAACTGAAGGCAAAGATCCAGGGAGCACTCGGCTCATACCGGGGTGCCTGTCAGACATATGCTGCCATCAGTGAGCCGGATGCAAGTGATACTGAGGTTCTTAACGGATATACCCGTGCTTTGTATCATACCGGCCAGTTTCGGGAAGCATACACCAGAGTCACCCGTCTGCTCGTAAAGGATGAGAAGAATCCTGATCTCTGGAGGATGCGGGCAGAGATTGAACGGGCCCAGGGGTTGTTTGACGAGGCCGCCACTGCTCTGACCGAGGCGTGTAAATATGCCCCGAACAATAAAAAGCTCTTATCCCTTCAGGCAATTGTCCTCTATGAAGCTGAGAAGTATCCGGAGGCCATATCGGTCATTGACAAGGTGCTCGGTTTTGATCCGCTGAACGCTGAGTTATGGAAACGGAAAGGGACCGCTCATGATGCTCTGCAGCAGTTTGAACAGGCATCTGAATCCTATCTGAAAGCATCAGAGTTTCTGCAGGATGATCCGGATCTCATACGAAAGCTGGGGATAGCCCTGTTTAAGACCGGGAAATGTGACCTGTCCCTTCCACGGTTAGAGCAATATCTTGAGGTGGTTCCTGATGATCCTGATATCTGGGAGATGAAAGGGAAGGTTCTCTTTCATCAGGGTAAGTATGAACCTGCGAGTGCTGCCCTCTCTCAGGCAATTCTGTACCGTCCGGATGACATGGATCTCCTCTTCAGGTATGCTCAAAGTCTTATTAAATCCGGTGAGTTACTGACGGCGATACCCCCGCTGGATCAGGTTATCGAACAGAATCCGGAGAATGCAGAAGCCTGGAAACTAAAAGCGGAGATTGAGCAGTCTCTTGGGAGAGAGGATGAGGCGGCCCAGGCGGTGGAAGAAGCGTTACGGCAGATTCCTGATGATCCCGGCCTGATGATTGCCCGGGTAAAATCCCTCTATGAAGCGGATTCATATATAGAGGGACTAGATATTGTCCGCCGGGTCATTGATAAAACTCCGGAGAGTGCTGAAGCATGGTCCCTGTATGCAGAACTTCTCTGGATGACCGCAGATCATAACGCCGCCGCGGCAGCATATGACCGGATTCTGGCACTTGATGATACCAATGCAAAAGCCTGGTTTTTAAAGGGTGATTCATTGCAGAATGCAGGCCGGTTTGAAGAGGCGGCAGTAGCCCATGAGCGGGCGTTTTCTTTGGGGGGGGACCCTTCTGTCGGACTTATGCTTTCCAAAAAGATGCGATATCTGCAACAGAAAAAAACCTGACCTGATATCCGGCCATTCATTTGAAATATTATTTTTCTATTCGGGAATCCAGGGGGTTATCCCCTGAGTGCCTGTTCTGCCCAGAGCAAAAAGTCTGTCTGGGCGCGGGTTTGCGGACCAGCTCCTGCACTCCGCACCATCTTCTCCGCTTTTGTCCTCTGTATGCCTG
>CAYWHV010000261.1:0-4185 GCA_964458045.1 uncultured Methanospirillum sp. | reverse complement strand
AAAGTCCCCCGCCAAGCAGATCTTGCCTGTGGAAACTGGGGAGTCATCGGTGACAAGGCAGGAAAGGCAACCTTTATCGAAGTCTGTTCAGATAAGGGTGCAAAGCTTCTTTCCGATGCCCAGGCAAAGGGTGCTGTAGAAGTTGCAGCAGCCGATCCAAAGGGTGTTGAGATCCGTGGCAAGGTCGAGAAGGCCATGCTCAAACTCGGCGATGAGTGGAGAGAGAAAGACTTTACCGCACTTGGAAAGGGTAAGGAACGCTTAAAAACCCTCATGGACGAGACCTCTAAGTGTATCAAGTGTTACGCCTGTATTGAGAACTGTCCGATCTGTTACTGTGTTGAGTGTTCAACCAAGAAGCCTTGGTTTATCAACCCAGGACAGCTCCCGCCAGGCTTTATGTTCCACCTGATCAGATTTGCACACGTATCTGACTCCTGTATCAACTGTGGTCAGTGTGAAGAGCTCTGTTCGATGGACATACGCAATGCACTTTTCATGCACTCACAGCAGGTTGAGATTGAGAAGCAGTTCAAGCACACACCGGGTATTGACATGACCCTGCCAATCCACGCATTTGTTGAGGAGAAGACAGAGCGTGCCCGGCTTGATGCAACCGGAACCGATTCCATCTATACCAACATATTCAAGGATGAGTAATCATCCCCACATTTTTGTAAATGCCTTTCTCCTTTCCGGGGTAATAACCGGAAAGGATCACCAGCCTGGTGCCTTTCTCTTAAAATCGTTATAATGTCGCGATTATTCTTTTCTATGAATGAGACAAGAGGTATCAGATCGCTCTTTCATGATATTGAGGGTAAAAAATGTCAGGTGTTACGGGTTCTTTGCGATCCTATGACGGGTATACATTGAAGTAATGAGGGTATAGTCTTTTTCAGAAATCTCCTGTAATGCATGTGTCAAATGAATTGTCCATCGTCTCTTGTTCCGAATAAATTCTAGTTCTTCAATCAATGGCTGTAACGCAACTGGGGTAGAAAACTCATAGATATTTTTCATCTGACAGCGATAAGGCTCAAGCATTTCCTTTGCCCGTGATAAAGTAATCTCTTCTGGGGGGATTCCTGGTATTATCTGTTTTACGATTGCAGATCCTACAATGGCTGAGGGAAGCATACCTTCCGGCCGGAACTCTACTTTTGTGTAAAAGAGCACTTTGTCTCCGGTTTTATTTTTTTCAAACCGTTGTTTTTCTATTTTCGGAATTTCCAGTATTCCCTTGTGGGTAACCGTGTTCCAGCCCTCCCATGTTCCGATTGTAAGCCAGATTGTCATAATAACATGAATCCATCCCTGGAATGATAGCAGATAATGCAGATTGTTAAAGATTGATGTATGAGTTAATTAATAATTCGATTTAAACCAATCTCCATGTGGTAAACAATTGATTTATGCCCTTATGGGATATATAGTAAACGTACATCCGGGGGTCTATCATGAATGCTGACAGACAAAAAACATCATGTGGAGTGATACGGGAGGATTATCCGTATCGGCGATGGATAGGAATATCTGCTCTCTTCGCTTTCGTTATGATTTTGTCTATATTCATTCTGAATCACCTTTCTTTATGGCTCATTGTGTTATTCGGAGGTATGGGGATATTCCTATTGTATTCTCTCATCATCACTCGGGGAAAAGAAAAAAAAGAAATGACCAAAATTGACTTTTTAAGAGAACAACTCGCCCGTGGTGATATTACCCATGAACAATTTGTCAGGATGAAAGATGAAATTCATAACCGACAGAGAGATTATGTTTTGATTCGTCAATAAATTCCTCGATTCTGCTAAACCGTCGCCCCTGATACGAGGGGATGAATAATTTGAACATATTGGTGCGACTCCTTTTGGTAGTATAGAGGGGAAATTATTGCACCGGTGATAAGTGCTAACGTTGTTTTGCGATAACCGGCTTTTAATGACCAGAAGAAAATGGGACGATATGAAGCGGGTAGTAATCAGAAAAATAACAATGAAGGAATATGGCGATGTGATCCGTGTAGGTATATATAATCCGGATACAGGAGATCTGACCTGGAATTCTTCTCCAGGACGGTTCTCGAAGATCTTCCAAATACATGGCGTTTACCTATCTGCAAAGAGCCGAAATCAGCGTTTCGTCTATTCTATGACGTTCGTTTCAGATTTTAGAAACTTTCAGAACGGTACAATCTTTTTGGATTCCGATGAAACAGGTCAGAGAGGAATGATAGAATCGATGGAGTATTATCGCGCAGAAAGAAATAAAATGAACTTGGCTTATATGTGATGTATGATAAATCAATGTGATAAACTGGGGCCCATTCTTTCCACCAATTATGGTGAAAACCATCTGATCAAATCAGTAGTTTTTTGTGTATATGCGGTGATATTGTAATGCCCGTAATCACACAACCGGGCACATATTTGTCGTAATGAGTGTAGAATCAACCCGAATTCATGAAAGATTTCCCGAGTTCTTCTTTCATGGATGATTCTACCTCATTGTCCACCAAACACTTGTTCTCAAACTGATTGATCATGGGATTTCTCTCTTCGCCGGTTCATTCAATCAAAATTGTCATTTTCTGATAATAGTGGGTATTTGTGGAGAAAGAAGAGGATACGGTTTTGGTTTTTATGATCTTGTGATCTGTCACTTCATCCATTCCTTACTCTTTCCACCCTCATGAGACAGTACCGGAGTGTATTCAATGTGGCAGGAATTATTGTTTCAGGCCAACTAAGAAAAGTGTGTTAATTTGAGAATAGGGCGGAATAGTTTGTATCCATCAAAGGACCGAGGAATCAGCCCGGAACCCAGATTTTAGATGACTAATTTTTGATTAGTACATGAAATACAAACATAAACCGCTTAAAACAGTTGGTTACCAGATGTATTATATTTTATTATTTATTCTCACCGATACCTGACAGGGTATTGGACTCACCTGTTCTGATTATGTTTCAAACGTTTTTCGAGATTGAAAGGCCATGATATTGGGCTTTTTTTCTGAAAAGAGACACACTGATCTGGATATTGATTTGAAGGACTGGATGGAAGGGCTTTATGAGGAGATGTGAACGTGCCTGTCTAATGCATTGATGAGAGAAGAATAGGTTGAGCACCTGCATGATCGGTAGATGTGCTGTATACCGTGGTGCCCAACTAATTATTAATTATATCACTTGATATATTTATTGATATACCTGTTGATAATATTGTGTTTAGATTGTCCTGATTCTGGGAAATGGATACGAATTAAGATTTAATATGATTTTAATTGATAACTCGGGTGCTAATTTTCGGGTATTATAGAACCGAGCAGGGTTTGCTTCCCGGACGGTGAGAGGGATGATCCATGACTGGCTAAAGAGGAAGGCAGTGTTATTTTTGAAGGTGGGGGTAGAGGATGAATCCGGCATAACAAGAAAGGTTATTCGGATCCAAAAAGCGAAGAGATATTTCATTACCCGTCACATACCCCAGTATGCAACCCCAGTCACGACTTCTCCCCCGATTCTGTATCGTTCTCTTGATTCTAAGTCTATGTGCCGTATTATCAGTTTCAGCGGCCGATACTGATACCGACCCCGGGACCGATTCCGAAGATCCCTCTCCCCTTCCGACAGTTTCACCAAAGTGGACACCGGGAAATACCTCTCTCTCACTTCTGACCATTGAACAGAAAGGGAAGATACGGAGCCTGAAAAATAAACCGGTGAACACAACCATTGCCCAGGATACTCCTCCGATATCTGTCCCTGCCGACCTGCCCGAATTTTTTGACTGGCGAGACAATAACGGGGACTGGACAACATCCATCAAGGACCAGGGTGAAGAATGTGGAAGCTGCTGGGCTCATGCAGTCATCGGAATTCTGGAATCCTATGTGAAGATCACAGAGGATAATCCGAACCTGAACATCGATCTCTCTGAGCAATATCTGATCTCATGTGACCATGACGACGACGGCTGTGATGGAGGGGATTTTGAAACAGCCATGCCATACCTTGTAGATACCCCCGGTCCGGACGGCTTTGTGGGAACGGTTCTGGAGCTGGATTACCCTTATGATGAAACTTCAGATGCCTGCAGAGACCTTTCCGGACTGGAGCGGTATTCCGCAGGAAAGTGGGCCTATGTCAACGCATCGGCTGAATCTGATGATGCGGAAGT
>CAYWHV010000260.1:0-4201 GCA_964458045.1 uncultured Methanospirillum sp. | reverse complement strand
AATTAGCTTTTATTTCACTTTTAAAGACTCTCTCAAGGTCAAATCGCGGATGAGAGGGTCCCCTTGAGCTCGATTCGCCCTCTTTTTCAGAATACTGGATCAACATCCCGGCTAATACAAACCGGACGTACCTCACCAAGGCGAAACCGGGTGCGGCCCTGTCAAATATCAGGATGGATGACATTTTTGTTTGATGACAACAATAACTTGACATCCATCGATCTGATTACGGCCTGATGCCATTGATACCAGCGTAAACCCCATTCCAAGAGAGAGCATTTTCTTCTTCAACGCGAACTTCCAGTATATCCAAATGCCATTCACCGGGGTGATCCTTACATCCCTGTACTGGAAGTTCGGTAACAACATTTTCAATACAATCGGGACTCCGCAGTATGCTTACTCAACACCAGGTATCTAAACAGTAATCCTGCGGGTATCGAACGAAAAACCAGAAGATATGGCCAATGGAACAGGTGCATCACAGCGACCGGCAGATCTTCTTCAGAACCCGGTTCACCATTACTATAGTACAGGGAGATACTACATCACTCTCCTGGCCCAGAATAGGAATTATGCCGCAAGTATCACAGAACCGGAGAGAATCATTGTTTCATGAGGGAAAAAAGAGGTTCGAATATCATAACACCAAGAAAAAACTCTTGCATTATCCTCACTTGGGAAAGCATGAGATGGATCTCAATATCCCGTTTTTGATATTTCTCGAGTACTATAACATCTTAAATTTCGTATTAACAGGCCGGATGGAAGAACTCTTAAAAAAGGAGTCAGTCCCTCTGAAATGCGATGGACAACATTCCTCATGCGGGCATGGAGAGTAAAAGATAACCAGGAGGAATGCCCTCTTGATCTCATGATTCCATTCCAAATCATATGCAGAGAATGGAGGATATTCCGGACAGGTTAATATGGATAACAGACAAACTTATGGAGGCAGGGCCCGTGGTCTAGCTGGTTATGACGTCGCCTTCACACGGCGGAGATCCTGAGTTCGAATCTCAGCGAGCCCATTATTATTAGTTTTTTGCGAAAATATGCCATATAATTGTAGTAAGGTAACAAATGTATTCAAGAATAATACTAAAATCCCACTGATTATCCTTACTATATCCATAATTATCTATTGCACTATCTTCTCATATATCACGATAATTAGACATTGGACATTTTTCTCAACGTATTTTGATTTAGGATGTTTTGAACAGGGGCTTTGGACCACATTACACGGATCATTTTTCTGGAATTCACCCCATAACGCATCTCAGTTCGGAGTCCATAATTCACCGATACTTTTCATATTATTACCCATATATCAGGTATTACCCTATGCAGAAACCTTATTGATTGTCCAGACTATTCTTCTGGCAATTTCGGCAGTACCCCTTTTTTTCATTGGAAAAAAATATCTTAGCCCGTGGGGAGGTTTGACATTCTCCCTAATGTATCTTCTATATCCTGCATTGCATGGAATTAATCTATTTGATTTTCACGAAATGGCATTTCTTCCGGTCATTCTATTCTCTGCAATTTATTTTCTTATTACAAATCGTCTCAAATACTTCATCATTCTCTCAATTATTGCTCTGTTCATTAAGGAAGACGTCAGCCTCATCCTAATTATGCTGACTGCATATGCAATCTATTCAAAGCATTATACATCAAATCTTCAAAAAAACGTGCTCCTTCTTCTTATCGCGATGTATACATGTTGGCTGATTATATCACTATGGGTCGTTATTCCCTTTTTTAATCCCCATGGATACCTATTCTCTTCACGATATTCAATAGGAAGTGATATTACCTTTTATTTTACAAATAATATTCTATTAAAGATTGCATATCTGATACTATTATTCCTCCCGCTTTGTTTTACCCCGTTCGCAGCACCAGAAATATTAATTACATCGTTCCCATCATTTGCTGAGATATTACTCCAGGAAAATATTGCATACCGAATAACTACCCACTATAGTGCATTGGTGATTCCCTTACTTTTTACATCAGCAGTATGTGGCACTCATCGTGCGATTCATTTTTTTTCAGACAAAAAATCACAATTCGGAAAATTTATTCTTCCCTTTTTATTAGTATGTAGTTTTGTCAGTTGTATTTTTTGTACCCCAGCACCGATATCCCCCTACACATTATACTACAAATTTTCACCTAATTCCTGCCAGTATACCTTTACCGATCACAGCCATCATTTACAGGGAATATTGAATAATATACCTGAAAACGCGTCTATTTCAACACAAAATAATCTTGCCAGCCATCTAGCAAAGCGGAAAGAGTTGTACCTTGATTATAAACCAGGGGTTCAATATATTCTAATCGATAAAACTAATTCTAATGTAGAATGGTTGGGAAATGAGGAGATTCAATTTCCAAGAGAAAAATACACCCTAAAATATAATGTTGAGAATATTTATCTGTACCAGTTGAACGATTTCTGATATTCCGCTTATGATCCCAAATATCGGATCATTTTATTTTATTCGGGATATTCTGTGACAATTTTGAAGCCCATCATCCGCAGAAAATTTAAAAGAAACTGAATTTTGATTAAAGATTACCTATATATATTAGTACGCACAATCCGCAGTCCTTTCTGAAAAATAATATTTTTCAGAAAGGACTGCGGAATGTCGGATAATTCTTGAAATGAAAAAATTATCTCTAGCACGCCATTTCTAATAGTGCTTCAAACCCAATTATGTGGATAGGGTTTATAAAAAATTGAATTATTAGGATATCAGGTGGCTACACCTGGGTAGATAAGACACTCATCGGGATCACATCGTTCTGACCACTTCCCTGACCACCCATCTGTGCAATGACATACGAGGTCCTCCCCTCCATCACCGTGACCTCCTGCTCATAGGGAGAGTATCCGGGGAGTTCAACCTTCACCTTATGGACACCGGGAGTCACCTGTGAGAGGGTGACCGGGGTTGTCCCCTGGGAAACCCCGTCAAGGAAGGCGGTTCCGCTCCCGGGGAGCGAAGAGACCATGATATACCCGTAGGTCGGGGTCCACCAGGAGGGGTAGAGGGCTGCGGTGACATAGGTGACACTGCCGCCGCCCATCACCTCGATCTGATGGTTCCAGTCAAGGTGCTCATTCGCCGTCACCCTGAGTGAGTGGATGCCGGGAGAGACATCAGGGAGCCAGAGCGGACCGGTACCGACCGAGACACCGTCAAGGTATACCGCTGAACCTGCCGGGTAGGTATAGACGCTGAGAATGCCGTTATTTGTTGGTTTGATCCGCATATCAGCGATCACTTCAGCGGTCTTACCGGCACCGACCGAGATGTCACGGATATAATCAGTGAATCCGGGTTTTGATATCCTGAGCTTGTTCACCCCGGCCGGGAGGGAGTCGATCCTGAAGGTCTGCAGGAACCGGGTCTCTCCCCTGAGCTGATCATTGAGATAGACCTGTGACCGGTCAGGAGCATAGGTAATCTTGACCGATCCACCGGGTCCGGCCTGTGAGGCAGAGATGTACCCGGCCTTGGTGACCGTATTGGACGACTGCTGGTTGCTTGCCGTCAGTTTCACGGTATAGGTCCCCGGGCTCTGGTACGTGTGTGACGGACTGGCGATCATATCGGTCCCACCGTCACCAAACTCCCAGGACCACATCGTCGGACCACCAGTGGACCGGTCGCTGAACTGAACCGTCAGCGGAGCCAGCCCTGAAGCCGGGGTGCCGATGAAGTCAGCGATGATGCCACCCGAACCAACCGTGATGTACCCTTCCCGTACCCGGGTACTGGAACCACCGGTCTGGCTGCTGGCGGTCAGTGTCACCGTGTAGGTGCCGGATGCAGTGTAGGTGTGTGACGGACAGGCAATCATATCGGTGCCACCGTCACCAAAGTTCCAGGACCACATCGTCGGACCACCGGTGGACGCATCGGTGAACTGAACCGTCAACGGGGCTGAACCGCTCGTCGGGGCAGCCGTAAAGTCAGCCACCACTCCTCCAGACGGGGAGACGGTAATATACCCCTCCCGCACCTTGGTGCTGGAACCGCCGGTCTGGCTGCTTGCAGTCAGCGTCACCGTATAGGTGCCGGATGCATTATAGGTGTGCGACGGGTTGGCGAGCATTCCCTGGCTGGTCCCGTCACCAAAGTTCCAGGACCACATCGTCGGGCCGCCGGTTGAGGTG
>CAYWHV010000259.1:694-4204 GCA_964458045.1 uncultured Methanospirillum sp. | reverse complement strand
CTATATTGAAACACTCCTCGAATATCCCCCTAGTGAACTCATTGGAAAGACAGTCTGGGATATTGGTCCCATTCGGGACATTGTTGAATCGAAGAGGGTTTTTGAGCAGTTAAAAACGAAGGATTATATCAGATATGAAGATCTCCCCCTGGAAACGAAAACAGGAAAAGTCAGGGAAGTCGAATTTGTCAGCAATGTCTACCTGGTGGATGATGCAAAAGTAATCCAATGCAATATCCGTGATATATCTGAAAGAATACAGGCAGAGCGGGCAGTGAGGGAGAGTGAAGAGCGCCTTCGGTATGCAATAGAAACCGGAGAATTCGGAACATGGACTCTTGATCTTACAACCGGACTGCTTATTTGTTCACGTAGGTTTCATCAGATTTTCGGGTATGAAAATCCGGCCTTTGAATGGACATTGAATACCTTCCTTGATCATGTGTTACCCGAGGACAGAATATCAACTGAACAGAAAATTCAATCTGCTATCTGCCAGGTTGAGTCCCTGGATTTTGAATGTCGCATTATTCACCCGGACGGAGAGATTCGGTGGATATGGATCAAAGGAACTCTGCAGTTTGATCCACATCATGAATTAATAAGTATTACCGGTCTTATTCAGGATATAACCTCCCGGAAACAGGCAGCAGAAGAACTAAAGACACTCAATATAAATCTTGAAGAACGAGTCCAGGAACGGACAGTTGAACTGGAGATGATAAATTCAGATCTCAAAACCGAGATTATCCAGCGGACTATTGCAGAGGAGAACAACCTGCATACCCTTTCCGTTTTAAATGCAATTATTGAATCCACAGAAAATGGAATTTTAGTGATTGATACATTTGGGACGGTTACAAAAATAAATCATCAGTTTACCGACATGTGGAGAATCGACGAAAAGGATTGCGATTCAGATAATTGTACAATAATTCTTGAAGATATTCTTCACCAGATGAAAAACCCGGAGAATTATGAAAGAGAGATACAAAATGTGCATTCAAAATCGGAACAGGACGATTATTACCTGATTGAACTCTCTGACAACCGTATCTTTGAATGGTACACAAAACCCCAGAAGATTGGAACGGTTGTTATCGGGAGGGTCTGGACATTTCGGGATATTACCAGACAAAAAGAGATGGAAGTCCAGATAATGAGATCACTCAGGGAGAAAGAGATACTCCTTAAGGAGATTCATCATCGGGTTAAGAACAATATGCAGGTGATATCGAGTCTTCTGTATATGCAGACAAAAACCTGCACTGATACCAATACAAGAAATATTCTGATTGAAAGTCAGAACCGGATAAAATCCATTGCTCTGATCCATGAAAGTCTCTATCAATCACCGAATCTTGAAAATATAGATTATATTGAGTATCTAAAAAAAATCACCAGGTTTTTATATGACTCCTATAATGTAAATCCTGATCAGATTACCTATGAGATTTCAGGAGAGAAAATTTACCTGGATATCGATAAAGCAATTCCCTGTAGCCTGATTCTGAACGAGATGATCTCGAATTCGCTCAAATATGCATTTCCATCCGGGAGAAAAGGAACCATTCAGATAGATATGAAAAGCACGGCAGACAATTTTATCATCGCCTATACCGATAATGGAGTAGGAATACCTGCAGAGATATCTCTTGAACATACGAGTACCCTTGGTTTGCAACTGATTAGCGGACTTGCGAATCAATTAAACGGCACCATAGAACTACTCAGGGAGAATGGCACCATGTATATTATTGCCTTCCCGATGACGAAACCGCGGAGTTAGGAATGGAACCAGTGAAAATATTAGTTGTCGAAGATGAATTTGTGACTGGTCTTGAGATCCAGGACCGGATCAGGAATATGGGGTATGAGGTACCGAAAGTCATTGGAACCGGAGAAGAAGCAGTCAGATGGGTATCTGAGTTCCGCCCGAATATTGTGATAATGGACATCACGCTTCAGGGAGCCATGACCGGGATTGAAGCAGCTGAAAAAATCCGGGAGCAATATAATATTCCGGTCATATTTCTCACCGCTCATTCAGATGACGCAACAGTTGAAAGAGCAGTTACTGCAGAGCCGTTTGGGTATCTTATTAAACCACTTGAAGAGAGATCCCTTAAAACCGCTATTCGTATGGCTCTTTATAAGCACTCTCTCGATAAAGCACTAAGAGAGAGTGAAAACCGGTACCGGGCGATTGCTGAACTTGCAGAAGATCCAATATTCATCATTAATAAAGACTTTACCGTGGCATTTCTAAACCGTTTTGCATTTGATTTTTTCCATACAACCGTTGAAAACGCCGTTTTATCTGATATGAGACAGGTCTTCCCACCAGGTCTAGCGGATCCTCTTTTTGAGCAGATAAAAACCGTTATTGATTATGGTCACCCACTCCGCATTACTCATTATTATACAGAGGATACCGAAGAAAAATGGCTTGATATTACTGTTGTTCCGGTATACTCAGAGGAAGACGTTATCCAGGTGATCGCTCTTGCACACGACATTACCGCAATGGTAAAAATTGAAAAAGAGATTGAAAAGAAAGGACTCATACAGATAGAACATAATATGGAACAGTTTCAAATCCTAAACGACCATATTCGAAATCCTCTATCAATAATCATGTCACTGGCTTCTCTTATTGAGACAAAAGAGGCTGATGAGATCATCAATGAGGTAGAACGAATCGATGATCTGGTCAGGCAACTCGATCAGGGATGGATTCAGTCAGAGGCAGTCCGGGCTTTTCTCCTCAAACATTATGGGCATGGGAAAATATCTGATCTATGAACCCCCGAAAATTAATCCTGATGTTCAAGGAGTCTGGTGGCAAAAATGTAATTCCCAAAATCTCCATATTACGACACTTTCACCTGTGATGATACCAGATTCACAAAAAAAGCATACCCGGATTTATCAGTCCATGTCCGGGTAATATGCTGCGGCTATCTCATCTTCAGGATCATCAATCTCATACACCAGACCCAGAAAAAGAGAAGAAGATCTGATAACTCTGTCAAGAGAAGCAGCCCCACCCATTGCGGTTTCAATGGCGGTATCTGTTAGTTACAGTCGCGATCCTCGTATTAAACGATCCTGATGCCGGTGATCTGATAGAGATGCGTCCGACCTGTTTTCCATCATTGTTCTCATAGATGATGGTCACATTATAATACTCCGAACTCTTTGAAACGCCAGGAATCAGATTTCCCGCTGAAACATAGGGAGTGCATCCCCAGGGGTTATCGGCAAGAATATTACCCAAAATTTTAGGGGGGTATCTGAATGCTCTACCGATAGCAGTTCTCACAAAGATTCTTTTACCGGAAGATAACTATTCACCTATGGATCCCCAGATCGCTGCCATCCATTATCTTCAGATTCATATTCAAAACCTTGATCCGGTGATGCAACTTTTTGCATTTCTCGGACAGCCGGAGTTTTCCTTACTTATTATCCCACTTATTGTATGGTGCCTGAATCGTCATCATGGAA
>CAYWHV010000259.1:0-684 GCA_964458045.1 uncultured Methanospirillum sp. | reverse complement strand
CATTCGGGTTTCCATCCGGTCCTGCACAAAATGTAGTGGTATTTTTCGGATATATTGCAGCATGGATCAAAAAGACCTGGGTAACTCTGTTTTGTGTCTGTACCATTCTGTTAATCGGACTTGCCAGGATATACCAGGCGGTACATTATCCCCTTGATATCATAGGGGGACTGTTCATAGGGCTGTTTCTCCTTATCCTGTATATCAGATATGAAAAAACCATTGATGGCCTGGTTGCCGGATTGTCTGCCTCCAGATTAGTAATCCTCGCCCTGGCCATATCCGGAGCCCTTCTTATCTGCTCACTTCTGGCACTCTGGTCTCATGGATCCTGGCAGGTCCCTTCTGCATGGTTTGACCTTGCCCTGCAGCAGAGCGGTGTTCCAATAAGCCCCCTTATCCCCCATGATACACTTGCAGGAGCCGGATTATTCTTTGGGTCTGCTACAGGTGCAGTTCTGTATTCACGAAATGCCAGACCTGAACAGAAATTACTGGTTCGGTCTCATATCCTGAATTATGTCATTGGTATGATCATTCTTCTGGGATTCTGGTACGGGCTGAAAGGACCGATACAGAATGAGCAGTTTGGATGGGTGATCGAATATGGCAGATCGGTTGTTGCAGGTATGTGGATAACCTATGGAGCTCCGTTGTTATTTCGGAGAGGGCTGAATCCGCTTT
>CAYWHV010000258.1:0-4206 GCA_964458045.1 uncultured Methanospirillum sp. | reverse complement strand
GTTTACCGTGTGGGCGAAGGCAAATGCCCCGGTCATGGAACAGGGAAAATGGTACCGGCTGGAATCTGCGGTGGCGGATGAATACAATGGTCAGGTAAGTCTGAAGGTTCATTCCGGAACTACCATTACTGAACTCTCTCCGGAATCTGTTCCTGAACCGGTAATCATACCGATATCAGAGATAAAGCCAAAACAATGGGTAAGTGTTGAAGGGGAGGTGACCACCCTTTTCCCGCCCCGGTCTCCTTCAATTGCGCAGTCAGGAATATTTGCAGATAGATCCGGCACTATCCGGTTAACAGTCTGGGCATCAGCCAATGCTCCGCTCCTTGAACAAGGGCACTGGTACCGGCTGGACCTTGTTGAGACGGACGAGTTTAACGGGCAGTTATCAATAAAAGTTCATAGCGGAACAAAAATCACCCCGATATCCAGAGATGAAATGCCTGACATTGAAAAGACACCTGTCGGGGAATTATCACCTGGTGTCGCCATGGTTCAGGGCAAGGTTGTGGCGATAGAGAAGCAATATTCGGATCAAATACTTCAGAGGGGGGTTTTTGCTGATGATTCCGGAGCGGTCAGGTTCATTATCCGGAATAATCCTGGTGCAGAACCCCTGATGGAAAATCAGTGGTATGCAATAAACGGGGCAGTGGTGGATCGGTACCGGGGGGCACTCAGCATGCAGATAAACCCCGGCGCAGCAACACCACTTGAGGAGGACCGGAGTATCAGACCAAATATTATCCCGGTCGCCCAGGCAGGTCCGGGAATTGTCTGTCTGCGGGTAAAACTTGTCCAGGAATATGAAAATACATCTGATCGTGTCTTTCAGAGTGGGCTTTTGGGTGATGAATCTGGGACCATCCGGTTCATTACCTGGAAGGATGATATGGCCCAGCGACTGGCTTTAGACATGGTCTATGGTATCTATTATGCATCGGTTGATGAGTTCAACGGCCGGCTGTCTGTCACTCTGAACGGGGCAACCCTGCTTCCGGACGAAGGTGCCACCATTCAGGTCAGATCTCCGAATGAGGAAGTGAAGGGAGCATTTGTCCACCTCTCCCCTGGTTCAGGGCTCATCAAGCGATGCCCGGTTGAGGGATGTGGTCGTGTGCTCTCCAGGCAGAATTACTGTCCGATACATGAGATTCAGCCGAATTATGTCTATGACCTCAGGGTGAAAGGCTGGCTTGATGACGGTCAGAAGACCTATGACACAATAATATCACGGGAAGGGGTTGAAGAGCTGACCGGACTGAACCTCATCACGGCACAGGAGATGGCAGAGAATAACCCCCTTGGTCTTGACACGGTATTTTACCATGTCAATGAGCAGATTCTGGGCCGATATCTTATCTGTAGGGGAAAAGTTTTTGATAATCGTCTGGTTGCCTATAATTGTGAATTTCAGGCTTTTGATCCCGGGATGCTGGCAGAACAGATGAACCGTGCGGAGGGTGCATCACATGAGTGATAATTCAGCAAACCGGAGATTTGAACGCGAGTCGGCTAAGAGAGTCTTTGCGGCAGAGCTTCGGGAAGCTCATCACCATTTCAGAGAGGGATCAGACGACAAAAGCCCGACTTATATACTGCTCCCAACCGGAGAACGGTGTAACCGGGTGTTCATCGCCGGAACCCTGACTGAAAAGAAGAAGTCTGAAGGTGAGGCGGTCTTTTACCAGATTCGGGTCATGGACCCCACCGGTATATTCTTTGTGAGTGCCGGGAGTTACCAGCCTGAGGCCCTTCACCAGATCTCATCAATCGAGTCTCCATCCCATGTTGTGATCATTGGAAAACCGGGAGTGTTCCAGGCCCCTGATGGGAGAAACCTGGTATCCGTCAGGGCAGAATCCATAACCGCAGTTGATAAATCAGTGGTTGACTGCTGGATTCTGGATACTGCAAGATTGACGCTGGACCGGATTGAGAAGAATACCGAGGATCCGGATCATCAGAAGGCTCTTGAAATATACCAGCGTCAATTTGAATCCTGGCGACCAAAGGTTAAAGAAGCACTTGCTTCTATTCAACTCTGATTTTTAAAAAAAGGTTATATTACGGTAATTACCCGCTGTTTATAGACCGTACTTGCCATTCCGCCTCTGTTGACGGTCAGCCGGACAGAGAATGTACCCTTCTTCAGATAGGTGTGGTATGGATTTTTCTGATATGAAAACCCGCCATCTCCAAAGGACCAGGTCCATCTGTTCGGGTTTCCATATGACTGGTCAATGAATTGTACCCGTAATGGTGCCTTCCCATATGTCGGTGCAGCATAAAATGCAGCATTTAACTGCGACCCCGGTTTTGGAGTTGGAGAATATGTCGGGGTCGGAGTTGGATATGGGGTAAAGGTCGGTGTGGGTGTCGGCGTCCTTGTTGGCGTTACTGTTGGATACGGCGTAAATGTAGGTGTTGGTGTGGGGGTGTAGGTTGGGAAAGGAGTCTTGGTCGGTGTCGGAGTTGGTGCTGCTCCTCCAAGAGCCTTTGCTGCATTCAGTCTGCCCCCTGATGCGACCTTTCCTGACAGGGATGATATCGCATCAACACTGCTGAATATTTTGCTTCGAATCTGCGATGCTGACATTGAGGGACTTTGTGACTTTAATAGTGCCGCAACACCGGAAACATGCGGAGTGGCCATGGAAGTCCCGCTCAGGTACTGATAGGTACCAGACTTGGACGTGCTGTAAATACTGACTCCCGGTGCGGCGAGATCCACTGAAGTGGTACCATAATTGGAGAATGATGCCAGTTTGTCATTGTAATCAGTTGCCGCAACCGAGAGAATGTTACTGCTGGTAAATGCTGCCGGGTACTGGGGTGTAATATCCGCATTTGCACCGCTGTTCCCTGCTGCACACACGACAACTGCTGAAGATGCATCGATGGCGTCTTTCAGTGACTGGGTGTATCCGGTCCCACTCCATGAGTTGGAAATTACTGCTGCCCCTTTCCGATTTGCGTATAATATTGCAGAAATTGCATCAGATACATACCCTGAACCCTTTGAATTCAGGAACTTGAGAGGCATAATCTTCACATTCCAGGCTGTCCCGGTCACACCGATTCCATTGTTCCCCACCGCAGCAATTGTGCCGGCACAATGAGTTCCATGACCGCTGTCATCCATGGGATCATTATTCTTTGAGACAAAATTCCAGCCACGGACATCATCGACATATCCGTTTCCATCATCATCAACCCCATTGATGATCTCTCCGGAATTCTGCCAGATGTTTGCAGCAAGGTCAGGATGATTGTAATCAACGCCGGTATCCACGACTGCTACAACAATATAGGGTGAACCGGTAGTAATGCCCCAGGCTTCCGGTGCATCAATGTCGGCATCTACCATTCCATAGAATGGTGCCTGTCCGGTGTTGTGTAGCCCCCATAAGTACCGGTATCCGGGATCGCTTGGGTATGCAGCAGCACTGATACCGAAGGAATCAGCATCCGCATCAGCCACTTTTCCGGTCTTTTCGATCGGGCTTAAGGAGATCTTGTAATCCGGTTCGACATAGAGCACATCCGGACTGTTCTTGTATGCCTCCATTGCTGCATCAAGCGTGTTTGTGGTGACCTGAACAACCTGCATACCTGGAACTCCTGCATCACTCAGGTCTTTCACCACCGATGTCCCGGCCTGTGCATTTGTAGTTGACTGAATGGACATCATGGCAGATTCAGCTCTCGGCCGGTCCGGATTATATCGCACAATCAGACGATCAGGCGCATATTCTGCTGACACTTCAACCGACTGGACGGGAACGGGAAGAGCTGAGGACTGCAATACAGGACCAGAAACCCCCGGTGATATCGTCGGAGGAGAAATCTGTTGTATAGACGACGGATTGGATAAAAGACTCTGATCAGGAATTGCCGTACCTGTCTGTGTGAATACACAGATGATGACTATCACTCCTGCCAGAAGAGTGAGAGACGAAAATTTCCCTGGTATAATCATGTAAACCCCCTGTGAAATAGCACAGCTAATTTCTTATTTGCCCTCTATATGAAAGAAGTTTCCCAAACAATGACTATTGATCAGGCAAAGGGGCAAAACACCAGAGGGCGTTTATATAATGCATCATTCCATCACCGGGTTCAAATAGATCCAGATGCAGAATTGTAAGTAAGACCCCCCCGGGTGATGTGATGCTGATATCATGGGAGATATAATCTGCC
>CAYWHV010000257.1:0-4224 GCA_964458045.1 uncultured Methanospirillum sp. | reverse complement strand
TTATCTATCATTTCCCGTATCTTACCGGTGAGATACCACCGGGCCTGTGGTAACTCGGATATTCGGGTTTTTCCGGTAAGGAACATACTAATCCGGAGTTCCTGGTGGATGTTCCGGATGGTTTCACGCAATGCATCAGGGCCTTCGCAGGCGGGTTTTAAGAGTGGAAGTGCCATTCCGGCAAGATGGGCACCCATTACCAGTGCCTTTGTGATATCTATTCCGGATCGAATCCCCCCGCTTGCCACGACCGGTCCCCCGCACCGGGCTACTTCATAGAGGCTCACTGCGGTCGGAAGACCCCACTCTCCAAATCGCTCGCCTAATCCTTTCAGGTGCAGATCTTCTCTGCCAGCAACACTCCCCGACCGGTGGCTTTCAATGAGAGCCCATGATGAGCCACCAAATCCACCAATATCCACACATGCTGCTCCTGCACCAAAGCACCGGATCCCGGTTTCATATGAAATGCCCGAACCGGTCTCCTTTACTATTACCGGAACCTTCAGGTCCCTGCAGAGTTCACGAAGAGCGGTATAGCATCCGCCTGCATCATGATCTCCCTCCGGCTGAATTGCTTCCTGAAGGAAGTTAAGATGGATTGCCAGGGCATCTGCATCGATCATCTCAACCGCACGTTCTGCCCACTCAATGCCATGATCCCTGAGCTGCACGATGCCCAGGTTTCCAACAATAAACGTATCGGGTGCTTTTTCCCTGACGATAGAAAAAGTATCGGCCAGTTCGGGATTTTCTATTGCAGCCCGCTGGGATCCGACACCAATACCAAGGCCAAACTCACCGGCTATCTCTCCAAGGACAGCGTTAACATCCTTTGTCTCCGGATGTCCGCCAGTCATGGCAGAAATAAACAGGGGAGATCCCAGATTATGCCCTAAAAATCTGGTCTTTAGTGACAGATGGTCCATATCACAGTCGGGGAGTGCTTCATGGACCAGCCTGATATCATCAAAGCCGGTGCTGCCGGATTCAATATGCTCGTCAAGGCAGATACGGAGGTGATCAAGTTTTCGGGAAGAGGTAAAGTCCCTGCGGTTCATGCATCCTCCGGCAGGATCCTGGTTCCCCCATGATCAGCCCCGCTTAAAAACTCCTGAAGTCGTGAGATGTGAAATATGTCAGATTCGATACCCAAATCTGCAAGACGAAGGAGTTCTGAAATTTTTCCCTGCATTCCTCCGGTCACATCAACAGAGCCGGAGCCTCCAATCCTTATGGTATGCGCCATTGTCCGGCGCAGTTCCCTCACAACCGACCCATCAGCATCCAGAAGGCCGGGTACATCGGTTGCAAGCCCGATGCGTTTCATACCCAGCTGCTGTGCCAATACCCTGACCAGTTGATCACCGGAAACAATACATGCCCCTTTCTCGGTATCCATGACCACATCCCCATGCAGGACCGGTACGATACCAAGAGTAATCATGAGATGAAGGGGAGTCAGGCAGTACCCGGACAGTTCCCCTCCGGATGCGACCATGCCTTCAAGCGGATGGACACTGACCGCTTCTATTCCTTCCGTGCGAAGTGTACGAACAACCAGTTCATTGAGGGCCGATACCGCACGATGTGTCTCAAAAATTCCTTCCCTGTTCACTCGTGAGACGCCACCCTGAATATCATACTGCCTGGCCTGTGGATGCCCGCATGACCCTGCACCATGAATGAGAAGAAGAGGGATATCTGCAGATTCTTTGAGGGTCTTTGCTACCTCTTGCAGGGCATTCTCGCGAATAACTCCTGCATCACCACTTTCCTTCCTGGTGATAACACTCCCGCCAAGTTTTAGAATAATTCGATCAGGCATCCCGCTCCTTTCTCAGTCCTTCTGTATCAATGCAGGTGATGATTGCCCTGCCATCAAATACCTCAATGGCCCCTGCTATCCTGGCCCGGATATTTTTGGGTGCCAGGGCTACCATACATCCTCCGCCGCCTGCACCGGGTATCTTTGCACCAAATGCACCGGTTGAACGTGCTGCAAGAACCAGCCGTGAGAGCTGGGGATGGCCTACACCCAGCGTCTCAAGCAGGCTGTGATTCATATCCATGAGTTTCCCTAAATATGCCGGTTCGTCAAGGTGCTTCATACCATCCATGACAATCGCTTCAATAGAGTCTAGAACCGGATTGATAATCGCCGGATGTTTCGATCTCAGCTCTGCAACCTTTTCAACCATTCTGCTGGTAGAATGTGAGATCTGACTGTTTCCTATAACCAGATGATAGTTCTGTGGAGCCAGACGTTTTCTCGTTCCTTCCTTGATGAGAAACATGCCCCCATATGTTGAGACGGTGGTATCTGTCGCACTTGCCCGGCCCTTCTGAACTTTCTTCTCAATCTTCCAGGCCAGTTCGGCTATCTGTTCCTTACTTCGCCCCATATCAAATTCATCATTAATTGCTGCAAGTGTTGCAACCGTCACGGCAGCGGATGAACCAAGACCTGATGAACTGGGAAGTTGTGAATTGATATACACACTTCCCTTCACTCCAAATTCACGAAAACACTGGTCAATATAGGGTGATTTCGCATGATGCGGATGATTTGTTCTTCTGACGGTGACATATACCCGGGGTCTGATTGCAAGTGCTATCCCGGGTTTCCCATAGAGAACGGCATGTTCACCGAATAAGAATACTTTTCCGGGTGCACTCCAGGTTGCCACTATCGCACCGCCAATGCCGCATATCCTACGACCTGGTCATAATCACCACTTGTCTCTCCTGAAGTGGTATATTCGAGCAGATCGCACCGGGTTTTCCCCCGGGTCATGAGTACTTCCAACATACAACCAATGGGGCCATACCCACAGGCAGTGATGTTATGCGACTGTATTCTGGAAAAAAACTCAGGGACATCCATCTGTATGAGTGCCTCTATTGCATAGTGATCATCGCGGTATGCCTTTTCGGCAGAGACATAATGAGAGAAGTCGCTTGATGCCACAATTTTAACCGGTTTTTGATATTTTTCCAGAGCGGTGATGATTATTGATGATATCCGATGAACTTCCCCGAGCGTCTGTTGACCTATCATGAGCGGAACAATCCTGGAATGTGGAAACCTGTACTGGATAAACGGCATCTGCACTTCCAGGGAGTTCTCAGAGCCATAACTCATCGCCCGTTCATCAACCGGGAGATGAATACAGGATCCAAGTTCTGTATCCGGCTCCAGCATCCCAAGCGGGGTCTCCCAGGGAACCTGTGAGATACAGGTAGGAAAACCCCGGTGACTGGGACCTATGACCAGAAATGTTCCTTCAAACTTCTCATCAAACGCAGCAAATGCCTGTGCTGCAGTTTTACCGGAGTACACATATCCGGCATGAGGGGACACCACTCCCGCTGCATCACCAGAATGTGTCGTATTCCGAAAGAGTTCAGACAGGAGTTGTCTGAGACGTCCGGGCTGCCCGGGATAAAACATCCCGGCAACGGTACTGGCCCTGCTCTTCATGGACGAGGGATTGATCCCGGTTACGTTTCAGGATATCGGTTCCTGGTGATCCCTGACGGGGTTTTACATCTCGGTTTCGAAGTCTTCAGGGGTCAGGGAGGTGTTGTATCCCTTATGACGGAGGAACTCCTTGGTCAGGAGGAAGTAAATCATGGAGAGTGCTTTGCGCCCCTTGTTATTGGTCGGGACTACTACATCCACCAGACTTGTCATATTGTTGGTATCACATAGGGCTAACACCGGAATGCTGACCTGAATTGCTTCCTTGATAACCTGCAGGTCGCTGACCGGATCAGTAACGACAACAACATCAGGCTCTGCATAGCGTGGAAGCAGAGGGTTTGTCAGGGTTCCTGGAATATATCTGCCGATGATCGGCGTTGCACCAATTGCATCTGCAAACCGGCGTGCCGGGTACTGGCCGTACTGACGTGAGGTGACAACCTGAATTTTTGCCGGATCATACTGGGAAAGGAACTTAGCGGCAAGTTTAATCCGCTCGTCGGTCTCCCGGATATCCAGAATGTATAATCCATCTCCGCGGACACGGTAGATGAAGTTTTTCATGTCGCTGCTCTTCTGCTGGGTTCCGATGTGGACACCTGCTGCAAGATACTCTTCAACTGAAACAAGAGGTTCGTTCAGTTCAATCTCCATTTCATTTCCGTTCATAGATACTCTCCTCAATCCGAATGAGTTCGTTCAGTTTGGCTGTCCGCTCCCCGCCGACAACCCCCGTT
>CAYWHV010000256.1:0-4235 GCA_964458045.1 uncultured Methanospirillum sp. | reverse complement strand
AAGACCTGGTGATTGCATTACAGTAATCTTACTTTTTCTCTGGGTAAGGTCGTATGACAGAGTACCTGATATCCGCATCATTATCTGATTCCAATATTCATGGAATATTCGCTCATTTACCCGGACTACCTTTAGGATTCCAGAAGAAGGATACCGATTATCCCTACACCCTTCCCCGATAAACCGTTATCTCTGCTCCCTCTCCGCCTTCTGCAAACAGGGCCGGGAACACCCTCTCATCCCCGTTCTGTTCACAAAACCGTCGGAGATTGAACATATGATTCAGCCCGGCCATAGCACCCTTATTTTTCATGAGTTCGTATGACTGATCCAGGAGGGGCTGTGAGATGAAGAGGATACATTTCGTCTTCGCCCTGGTCACGGTTACATTCAACCGGTTTAACGAGTAGATGAAGTTCGCTTCTGACATCGCGGTTTCAATATCCGAAACTCTGTAACTTGCTATCACCGCCTGATCCTCTCTGCCGGGATCTTTTTTTACGCCCTTTGTCTTCATGATTATTTTCTCTGGTTAAATGACCGGGCATGGAGAGTCATACCAATTGATCTCGATATCTGTATAACAAGGCGTGTTCACTCACAAAGAGAGAGTTCCGGAAACGGTTGCCAGGTGTGTAATGCCCGTAACCAGACAGAATTCGGAGTGAGGTCATCTCCATGAGAGCAGTTATCTCATTGAGGATCTGAAGTCAAAGTTGCAAATGGGTTTTCTCCTCAAATCCAGAACAACCCAAAGGATTTATTGCATACCATTGTGTATATCTCTCACCTGGCACTCATAAACAAAGGAAAGAAGATCAAAATCAGATAGGGGATGAAGTAGTATTACAATGATTTTTGCATCCAGATCGTATCAAACTCTTTCCCATGCTTCACCCCCACCCGCTCAAACCGTCCCCGGTGAATAAACCCGTGTTTCTCATGAAACCTGACACTTCCCGGATTGAGGGATGATATTTCTGCAAGAATTGACCTGATGCCCTTCTCCCGTGCTTTCTCTGTAAGGTAATTTAGCATCGATGATCCAATTCCTTTCCCGGTGTATGCTGGGTCCAGGAAGTATGAGATGACCGCAGTATATCGAAATGCCGGCATGGGATTGTGGGGCCGTAATAATCCAAACCCGATGACTGCTCCGTTCTCTTTTACCGAAACCGATGGGTATTGCTCAATAACCGGCAGTAATGTATCGA
Source organism: uncultured Methanospirillum sp. (assembly GCA_964458045.1). Classification (GTDB taxonomy): domain Archaea; phylum Halobacteriota; class Methanomicrobia; order Methanomicrobiales; family Methanospirillaceae; genus Methanospirillum. Next base: position 3,021 of record CAYWHV010000256.1, on the reverse strand, counting down.
AGTATGATGCCGGGAAAGGCGTCTCAAGAAAGGCAGCATTGGTATGTTCAATATAGTAATTGAACAGGGCGATGACTGGTTCTTTGTCAGATTCGGTGATCGGGGCAAAGATGAGATCAGGTGTTTGTGTCATAGTCTCATAATAGTTTAGTTACTAAACTATAATAATTCATTCTGCTCCCTTCACAATATTCAGGGGAAGGTATAGAGACCTAATCAGAATCCGGAGGACTATCCCTGATCTCCATACTTCTCTGGAGGATTTTTTCATAACACCTGATGATGGATATCGCCCCTTGTATCTGTTCTTCCGGCATATCTGATATCTCCTTCAAAAAGTCTGCCTGAAGCCGGGAATGGAGATCGGTGTGCCATCGGAACGCCTGCATTCCCTTGGAAGTGAGATCTAGATACACGGTCTTCTTGTTTTCAGTGCTTCTGACTCTCTTTACGTATCCCTTCTCCTCAAGCTTCTGGACCATCTGGGTGACTGCCCCTTTGGTTATGGCCAGTCGGGATGCAATTTCAGAGAGTTTTTCCTGCGGAAATCTTCCGGCGATATCTATGAGATGGATTTCAGATGCAGAAAGAACATCACCATACCCCACATCCACCGGGTGTTTTTCAATTGTTACTGCCTGGTGGATGACCCTGATAAGAGAATCGGTAAGATCTGAAAAAGAATTTAATTTATTATTCACGCTTTTCCTTTTTCAGAGTTCCATAGAGATAGTGGTCATGTTCAATTGATTGATCATCAGGACCATGGGCAGTTCCTGCAATACTGAACAAAAAATCGATAGCGTCTTCTGTTTTTTTCTGCTGGATCTCTTCAATATTAATAAGACATTCACTATTCGGCGCAATATCAACCGGATCAGAGGCCTGAAATGATTTCCCATCATATGTTGCACTGATTGGTTTTGATGTCATTAGATCTCTCTCAAGAATTGATAATTAACGTAATTCACCTGGCTCTGGAAATATTCTAAACTGTGTCACAATTTTTTAAATAGCCTTTTGTTCCCTGTGATATTATTATTTCCTGAACACATATATCAGTCATAATTTTAGTGATTCGGTCTAAATATATACCCACGAATGAGCATAACCATCCGACCTGCGGTTCGTAATGACTGCCCACGACTCCTTGAGCTTATCAGGGAACTTGCAGAATATGAACGTGCACTGCATGAAGTTGAAGTATCACCAGACCATTTTGAGGAATCCGGTTTTGGTCCCTCGCCAGTCTGGTGGGGAATCGTTGCTGAAGTTGACAAAGTTATTGTCGGATTTGCACTCTATTACATCCGGTATTCCACATGGAAGGGACAGCGGCTCTATCTTGAAGATATCGTCGTTACAGAACAGTTCAGAAGATGCGGGATTGGAAAGATGTTATTTGACGCCGTTCTTGATGATGCCAGAAAGAAGAATTTGAACGGGGTGCTCTGGCAGGTTCTTGAATGGAATGAACCGGCAATCAACTTTTACAACAAGTATTCCCCGACCTTTAACCAGGAATGGATAACCTGCACCATTGAAAAAGTGTGAGGTTCAGGCCGGACACAGCCGCTTCATATCTGCCTCAACGGTTGTGTTTGGGGCCATCCCGAACTGCTCAACCAGAACTTTCAGCACCGCAGGGGAGACGAATGCCGGAAGTTTCGGGCCAAGGGTAATATTTTTCACTCCAAGGGCAAGCAGGGCAAGCAGTACCAGGACCGCCTTCTGTTCATACCAGGCGATGTTGTAGGAGACCGGGAGATCATTGATTCCGACACCGAATGCTTCAGCAAGGGCTTTTGCAATCACCACCAGCGAGTATGAATCATTACACTGACCGGCATCGATAACCCGGGGAATGCCTCCGATATCTCCGAGTGGCAGGAAATTGTACCGGTATTTTGCACATCCTGCGGTGAGGATGACTGCGTCCTGTGGAAGTGCCTGTGCAAAGGCAGTATAATATTCCCGCTCTTTTTGTCTTCCGTCGCATCCTGCCATAACCATGAACCGCTTGATCTTCCCTGCCTTTATTGCCCCGATGACGGTATCGGCAATAGACAGCACTGCATGATGAGCACAGCCGGTGATGAGATCAGGCCCTGATGAGGGGAGTGGTTTTGGCGGACTGCAGGTCTTTGCCTGGTTTATGAGGGCAGAGAAGTCTTTTGAGCCATCCGGTTTTGCACTGATATGGGCGACACCCGGAAACCCGGTCAGACCGGTTGTGTAGAGGCGTCCCTTGTATGAATCCCTGGGAGGGATAATGCAGTTGGTAGTGACGAGAATCGGGCCGTTGAATGACTCGAACTCTTCCTTCTGGTGAGGCCATGATCCTCCGTAATTCCCGACAAGGTGCGGATACTTCTTGAGGCCAGGATATGCATGGGCAGGAAGCATCTCGCCGTGGGTGTAGACATCAATCCCTGCATCTTTCGACTGCTCAAGGAGCATCTCAAGATCTTTGAGGTCATGCCCGGTTATCAGAATACCTGGTCTGCTCTTTGGCACGGTGCTGACCGGAGTAATTTCCGGGTTTCCATAGGCCGTTGTGTTTGCCGAATCAAGGAGTGCAAGAACCTTCACACCCATGTTCCCGCATTCCATGACCATGGATATCATATCCGGGACAGAGAGATCCTGAATGGTTGATACAAGAGCCGTCTGCATGAAGAGTTCAATCTCCTTGTCAGTCTGCCCAAGTATGACTGCGTGGGAGTAATATGCCCCAATCCCCTTGAGCCCATATATCAGCAGTTCACGAAGGGACCGGACATCCTCATCTGCAGTTGCCATCACTCCGGTCTCTGATGCATATTTCAGAATGTCTGCTTCAGTCCCGAATGACCGGGTACAGGCGTCGTGGGCCGGACAGGCATCAGTCTTCATTGCATCCCGCAGCCGGGTAACTTCAGTAATCTGGTTCATGATTGCTGCTTTGTCAAAGTTCACATTGGTCAGCGTCATAAAGAGTGACTCGCCTACCAGCAGCCCGACATCTGCCTGGTCCTCCTT
>CAYWHV010000255.1:1615-4257 GCA_964458045.1 uncultured Methanospirillum sp. | reverse complement strand
TTTGGCCTGAGCGGTCCTTACGCTTCCGTTGACATAAAATTTACCCTAAAGTGCACACAGCCGGGTCGCGCTTCGACGGCCCGGAATGCCACATCATGACGAGACAGACTCCGAGGATACGCATATAGTAACGGAGGCGGATTAGCGGTTCAAGCCCCAAACGACAACGGTGAGTCGCATTATTTTTTCAGGCGGGCAGGACATCCCGTCCGGGAAGGTGGAGGATGTGCCGGGTGATTGTGTCATTATTTTGGTCAAAAAAAATCGGCAGTCTTGACTTACTGCCGATCCTTTTATTTTATGATTTCAAATATTTTACATTTTTCCATAACCCGGCGGGACATCCTCGAAGCCGCGCCACCTATAACAGTTGGACAGGTTCAGGATGATGCGCTTATCGATCATCATGCGAACCCGGCAGCTGCGTATTAATTGTACCTGTCCCAATTTTTTCCTGATAAATTTTTGATCAAACTCCGCCCTGGATGCCCCTATGAGATTCATGTTCCATGTAATGCAGAAAATAATCAACGACCATTCAAGGTGCTGCGAGGTGTCATCCTCAAGTTACGATAATTAATCTTTATTCGTTCATACATATATCAAGCTTAGCTTTCCGTCATTATAGACATTTCTTTGATCAGCTTTTCATACTGTGTATACTCAACCGGCCGATAATGAGCTAATTCATTTCTTACATCTCTTGCAAGATTTACCAAGGGTAATAAATCTTTACTTTTTTTCATTTTTTCGCACGTTCTCAACAAATAGAACAAATAACCGAGTTCGCATGCCAATGGATCCTTCTTGACAGCCTCAAAATCTTCTTCATTATTAGGCCTATGCCATTTATATGGCCATGCAGGCCCATACAGGCTGGTCAGTTTCTCGCATGATGCAAGTCTAATCTGGTCCAACATAGGCAAGAGGTATTCAACCTGTCCCCTCCATATCCTATGTTGAACTTCCTTTTTCTTTCCCAAAAGAGCAAGAACTGCCGTATTCAATTGAACTCCGTATTCTGGCGTCCAATATAGGACGCCCTTGCCCCATAGCTGCTTTATCTGATTTGAACGGAACAAAGACGATTTTTCACGGCGGAAAATTAAACTATCTTCATATTCATCAATTCCCATGTTCAGTAAAGATTCTGCATTCCATTGGCGTAGCTCTGAATAGCTGCGGAGTTTCTGCCATATCCCCACAATTGACGGATCGGAATCATCCCATAGATAATCTGCCAAAGCCATGTCCGCGCCAACAATTGCCGGCAGAATACTTTCAATCCAGAGGCTAAACTGGTTATCTCTATTGCTGTTGAGTATTCTGCATAGCAGCCTAATTTCGAGAGCAGATGGTACACCCCACCACCAATGGACGCCACGGTGTGTATCTGTCGTCGGCGTATTGTTCATCACTTCCGCGGATGATGTTACCATACATAACGCCATGGGATCACCGCCCTGATCGGTGCATATGTGACTAGCATCAGACCATTCTGTGAAAAACTTTAATATTTTGTCTCTTCCTTGAGGAGGTAACTCATCAAAGCGTTCGAAATAAACAACATCAGGAAATCTTGCTGCATGCCGGTAAAAGTGATTAATTGATTCCGGCTTTATGCCAGATTTCCATTTTATGGTTAGGGATGAACACATTCCTTCTAGTAATGATTGTTCACGAATCAGGTTAGCAGAATCAACCTCATCAAATGAAAATTCCTTCTTAGCTATGTATGCACGAAGGAGTGGCCAGATTTCCTCCGCGTGCACGGTGGACGGCAACACAACCAGTATTGATCTTCTATTTGCAAGATCTTCTTTCAACGCGTCAATGAAATTCTGAACACTTGGAAGAATCTGCCTCAGATTTGAGAAAACCCCAGGTCGATTCATGATACAACGGCCTTTATAATTGGGTCCAAGCGCACGTTGTCGTCCTGAATATCTATGCAATTCATTCTAAAAAGATATTCAATTCCGTTCTTGCATTCATCCGCCGTCAACCCATTTGCCCCCGTGATATATTCAGGGCTGAGCATATCAATAGGTACGGCCTCGCCATCTTGGAAGTCTTTCAAATACATCACAAGGGAATGAGCAATCTTGTTGTCGAGAATGCCAACGCCTGCTAAGAATTCTTTTCTCAGAGCAGAACTAGCCTCTTTTAACTCATCATGCATTTGTGGCAGAAATTGTCTTACATCGTCTTGCTTTTTGCAGCGTTCAAAAAGAACATCGAGCAGAAGTGGCCACCCACCCGTTATTTTAAGGGTTTGTGCAAGAATGTTCTCGTGATGCATCTTTTCGTGCTGTGCAAGGCGCTGCTTCAAGCCTTCAAGATTCCACTTCCTAGTAAAGATGGCGGCATCTGCTTTGTCTTCAAGATCTTTTCGACTATTTTCCGGCATACTAATCCACTGCCAAGTAGTATGAGGATCAAAAACGAAATATATTCTTATCCATCTTTTCCGTGACTGATGCCGACCGCAGAACTGAATGGCTTGGTTTACACAACTAGCCATGTCTTTGATATCAGCTTCATATATCTGTTTATAAACGACAAGATTTTCATATTTTTTATTGGATTCTATGAATTTATCGAGCCAACCAGACAACGTATCAGCGCAGAGGATCTCGGCT
>CAYWHV010000255.1:0-1588 GCA_964458045.1 uncultured Methanospirillum sp. | reverse complement strand
GAAAATAGCCCTGAAGTGTTGGGGGCTACAAATTTATCCAGAGCTTGCTTCAGATATGACAATCCCAACGCTTCCGATGAAAAAATTAGACTCGTTCCTGAATTCTGCTTATTAAGATTTCTCTCCTGAAAATAACTCAGGGGACTGTAGGAATTCGCTTTATCGTCCAGAGGAAAATGATAGTTGTCGGCATTGAATGGTAAAGGTGCGTGTTTATGAACCAGTTCATCGAGATTATTTAGAATATCTTCATCCGTCCCCAGCAGACGGACAAGATTGGGGCTACGAAGTCTGTAATGACCATCCCGATTTCTTACGAGAACGCCAAGTCCGCACATTTCATCAAGAAGCCCGCGCAATTCATCAAGGCCAAGTTCGCCAAATCCTTCCTGCCAGGAGTCTCTAGCAAGCTTAAGAATATTTCCCGGTGGATACGTACGTGCATAACTGTCGCGCTTATCAATCTGGTCAAAAACCATTAACCACGCAATTGCCTGATAACGACTGTTTAGCGCAAGCGTCCAATCGAATCTTTCTTTGATTCTGTTACGGACTTCGTCAAGTCTGTAAACTGCTTCGACATCTTCCTGTCTAATAAGAAACGGGGGTGACATGCTTCCTGTCGTTGATTCAAGACGCTTGATAAGCTCTTGACAGAACAGCTGAATCAGGCCGGGGTGATAATTTGTGTAAGACAGCATTCTAAGCACGGTTGTCTTTTCTTCCGCAAAACGATAACCAATCGCTTCGATTGGTTCGATAACAAGACGTTGGGCCGCATCAGGTTCCAGTGGACCCACGCGAATGGGTGTGCCAAAATGCGCAAGAGGCTGATTCGGGATGCCTTGGAACCTCTGAACATTCTGAAGGCCAGCAAACACAACTTTAAAACGGTAGCCGCTTTCAAGCATCATTGTTCGTAACATTTCGACTTCTCTAAAATTATCCCTAGCATCTGCTTCCAAAAAGTTATCAGCTTCATCAAAAAAGAGGATGAGTTTCTTCTTATTATCCTGATGCATGACATCCATTACATATTTTTTGATTTCATCTGACCTTTCCGTTGTAATATTTTTGGTAAGAAGTCCCATCCCTTTTAAGCTGTCACGGACCCTTCCCCAAATAAGTGACGTCTGTTGCATCGCTTTTGGGTCACCTAAAAGTTTAATATCCAAAACGGCCGCATACTGCTCACGCACTGGATTGTGAAATTCTCGCTGAACTCTTCGTAACAAAGCAGACTTGCCAAGTTGGCGGCCGCCATAAACAATACAACTGCCGCCCATCTTCTGCAGTTCTCTGATCATATCTTCACGTCCAAAGAACATTTCGGGCGGCACATCTCCTGCTTGAAAAGGCATATAAGGGTTCAATACTGTGTAGGGCAGCGAACAGCGCAAAAAGATCGGTAAGCGGCTTATCGCATCCATGGCTTTTGTCAGATATACAAGCAGTATTTCATCCAACAATACCGCATTCACGGTTCTGTCCCGGCTTATTCTGACAAGATCTCTTCTCTGTCGGTCATAGAGTCGTCCAAGATAAAACACAATGACGGTTCCAATGTCGAGCCGAAGTTCGCGAAGTC
>CAYWHV010000254.1:1513-4259 GCA_964458045.1 uncultured Methanospirillum sp. | reverse complement strand
CAAAACGGGCAAACCCGAACCTGGAAGCCAGGATCATCTATGATGGTATCATCGGCCACCAGGAAAACCGGACACTCGTAAACCTGCTCGATATCAGGATGGAAAAATTAAAACCAGAGACGCTCAATGACTGCACCCATATCGCTCTGGTGGATAGCAAAGGACCGGGGGCAAATAACGGACTTATTCATTCCATGCCGGTTGATATCATCATTGACCACCATCAGGAAGATATCTCCAATCTTGAAAGAGTCCATTTTATCGACATCAGGCAGAATGTGGGTGCCTGCGCCACTATTCTTACCGAATATCTGAAAGAACTGAACATCGAACCTGACGAGAAGGTCGCAACCGCACTTCTGTATGGTATCAGGGCTGACACGAAACAGTTCAGACGGAATGTATCAGCCAGTGATCTTGAATATGCAGCGTTCCTTCTTGAATACAGCGACGCTGATCTTCTGGAAAAGATCATGTCTCCCCAGTATTCCCATGAGACCATGGATATAATCGGGGCAGCAATCCGGAACAGAAAAGCCAGGAACGGATACCTCTTCACGAATGTCGGATATGTCAGGAACCGTGATGCTCTTCCCCAGGCCGCTGATCTCCTTATTAACCTGGAAGGTATCAGTACCGCGCTTGTCTATGGGATTACCGATGAGGCTATCATCATGTCTGGCCGAAACCGGGATCTCAGGCTAAACCTTGGGAATGTGATGAGCGAGGCATTCTCTGATGTTGGTGATGCCGGTGGACATGCAACCATGGCTGCAGCAAATATACCTCTCCATGTCTTTACCCATGTCAGGGAAAAGGAAGATCTCCTTCACCTGGTAATAGATCCCGTGTTACAGAATTTTTACCGCCTCGTCGGTCTCCTGGAGGATGAGGAGAGTGAAGTATGATGACTGGGAACCGGTCTACCATGAGATATGCGAATACTTCTCTTTTGATCCGGTAGACGATGACCGGGCAGCACATATTCTTGCAGACCTGACACCGCAGGATGCAACTGACCTTTTAAAAAACCTGATTTTCGGAAAACCGGTTACCGTCTGTGGGAATGCACCGACCCTTGTTCAGGAGCTTGATGCAATTACCGGAGTGATCATCGCGGCAGATGCAGCATCAGGTGTTCTGATACGGCATGGGATTATACCGGATGTCATCGTCACCGACCTTGACGGTATTGAGGACGAAGCATTAGCCCTGAACACAAAGGGGACTATTCTGGTAGTTCATGCTCATGGCGATAATATTCCCCGCATCCAGACCTGGGTTCCCCGGATGAAGGGACCACTGGTTCTGACGACCCAGGGCAGACCATTTGACCATGTCTACAACTTTGGCGGATTTACCGATGGAGACCGGGCAGTTTACCTTGCATATGAGATGCAGGCATCAGACGTAAAACTCGTCGGGTTTGACCTTGATGATCCTCAGGTCACTCCAATGAAGAAAGGAAAACTTCTGTGGGCCCGAAAACTGCTATCACACTGTGGACATGAGCTCTAAAGCATGGATTCTTGACGGGTATGTCGATGAACCGGCATGCCTTGGTGTTCCTCCTTACATCTCCCCCTATATTCGAACAGTCGCGGGAGTATTTCTCTCAAAAGAGATTTCAGTCACCTATCATACCATTGATCAGATACGATCTGACCCCGGCCTGCTCCGGGAGGCAAATACGACTGATTACGTCGTCATGATTGCCGGAATGACCGTTCCGGGGAAATATCTTGGCGGCACTCCGGCTACCTGGCAGGAGATCGAGCAGGTAGGATCAGCTCTCTCAAACCCGCATACCTTTCTTGGTGGTCCGATTCTCTTTGGAGCAGGAGCAGCCGGAGGTCAGGCTGCACTCAGGAAGGGAGATTTTCATGTAGATACACTCCTGCATGGATCTCCGGCAGGGGCTCTTGACCGATGGTTTTCCGGGAATACCCCGTCTGCCCTCTTCTCATATGAGACAGAAGACCCATGGTCAGAACAAGGTGCCAGCATTATCCGCCAGCATCCCTGCTATCCCCATGTGATGTGTGAGATTGAAACCGCACGGGGATGCAGCAGGGAGGTAACCGGTGGATGTGCCTTTTGCACTGAACCACTCTATGGAAAACCACAGTACCGATCCCTGGAAGGAATCAGAAAAGAGGTTTCTGCCCTTGCACAGTCAGGGGCTGTTCATTTCAGAATAGGCAGGCAACCGGACATCCTCACCTGGCAGGCAGGAGACGGAGAATTCCCGGTCCCAAAACCAGACCTGATAGAAAAACTGTTTTCTTCAGTCAGGACATCTGCTCCGTCCCTGAAAACACTCCACATCGACAATGTAAATCCGGGCACTATCGCCAGACACCCACAAGAAGCATATGACGCCCTGTGTGCGATTGTCAGGCACCATACCCCGGGAGACATAGCAGCGTTTGGCATGGAGACCGCAGACCCGGTAGTTATCGAGGAGAACAATCTCAAGGCAACTCCTGATATGATGTTGGATGCAATCCGGATTGTGCAGGAGGCAGGGAGCACCAGGAGAGAAGGTATTCCAGAACTCTTACCTGGCCTCAACTTCATTGCAGGTCTTGCAGGAGAAACCCTGAATACCTATACCCTGAACCGGGAATTCCTTGAGAGAGTTCTGCAGAAGGGGTATCTTATCCGGAGAGTAAACATCCGCCAGCTTATGCCATGTGAGGGGACAAAAGCCAATGAGCATAATGCTCTTCCTGTTCCAGACAAG
>CAYWHV010000254.1:0-1413 GCA_964458045.1 uncultured Methanospirillum sp. | reverse complement strand
TCCCTGACAGGTCTTCCCTGTCCGGTCCCAATCAACAGCCTTCCTCACAAAGCACTGAAATGGATCCCGGGACTTTCAAAAAAGGGGATGGTTCAGATGATCGCAAAACGCCCGTTCAAAACAGAAAAAGAGTTTGCGCAAGTCACCGGCATTTCTCTGCCGGAGGGTATTTTGGATCTTACACTTCCCGCAGCTCAATCACGGTAAAAATATCTGACTTCGTGACAATCCCGATTATTTTTTCCTCATCCATCACAGGAATTCTTCCGATATCCTGCCGGGTCATAATCCGGAGAGCATCCATCACCGGTGCATGAGGCGGAAGCACCACAACATCCCTGGACATGACATCACGGACCTGCATGGCATCCCGGTCAAGCACCGGTGTCCGGGCAAGATCAGTCAGGGTGATTATGCCAACCAGATTCCCCATGTCTGTGACCGGAAATCCCAGATGTTTTGTCTGATACATCAGGGCCAGTACTTCTGAAAGCGGCATCCGTGGCTGCACTTCCACGACCGGACGGGACATGATCTGCCCTACTGTGACATCTTTTAAGAGGAAGTTGTACCTGGTCACCGCCGATTCCTGTCCGGCCCCGATATAGATGAAGAAGGCTATCAGGATGAGTATGGGAGAGAAGAGGATCAGTCCGACAAGTCCGAATAGTACTGCAAATCCCTTTCCAACCGACGATGCTATTGAGGTAGCCTTGTGAAGCGGCATCCGGGTTGCCAGATAGGCACGGAGAACCCGTCCTCCATCCATGGGAAAGGCAGGAAGGAGATTAAACGCAAATAGCAGGATGTTCAGAATCGCAAGGTATCCGAATATATAGATGAGAACTCCGGCTGCTGCAGATGATTGAACCAGCAGGTGGATAACGTATACAAGAACCGCAGAAACAAGGCCGATAGCAAGACTCGTAAGCGGTCCTGCCAGTGCCATGACCAGTTCGGTTCTGGGCTCAGGTTCCTGCTCTTCTATTGCAGCAACCCCTCCAAAAAACAGAAGGGTTATGCTGTCAATCCGTATCCCGGAGCGGAGAGCGACAAGGGAATGAGCAAGTTCATGGATAAACACACCGATAAAAAGTCCAACCGCAACAATGGCACCAAGGAGATAGGGGATGAATCCTGAAAGAATATACCGGTCATCAATGCTCACATGAAAGGTATTTCTGACCATCTCAACCGTGAATTCAATGTCTGATCCGATTACCCAGGCAAATAACGGAATAATCAGAAGAAAGGTAAAATGAATCAGGACGGGAATGCCAAAAAGCCGGCCGAGTTTAAATGAGCCATCCATATTACTCTATACGTTGCGTTGTGGTAACCAGTATATCTATCGAATATTATCTATATTATAATATCTCATCAAATCCGAAAATAATAAGGTAACATTTTTTA
>CAYWHV010000253.1:0-4264 GCA_964458045.1 uncultured Methanospirillum sp. | reverse complement strand
TCAGATCCTCTCATTCGTGAGGAATACCAAAAAGCGACGGCTCATCATACCCGGGAAATATCACTTATGATGAGAAAGCACAGGATTCCATTTGTTAATATCAGAACCGGAGATGAATATGTGCCAATCCTTGAGCATCTGATGATGGCCCGTCCGGGAGGTGAATTATGACCGGATTTTATCACCCTGAATGGCTGATTGCCCTGCTCATTCTTCCCTGTTTATATTATTATTATGATTACCAGACAAAACGAAAAAAACAGGAAGCAATCGTCTTCTCACACATCGGGTTTTTAAAAAGTGCTCTTCATGGAAGTAAACAATCTTCCCGGCCACGAACACTTCTCCTGCTCACTCTTGCTGCGATTGGGTGTATTATCATCGGACTTGCTGACCCACACATCCCCCTGGAGCAGACGAAAGAAGGCGTCAGTGTTGTTCTGGTTCTGGATGTTTCAGGGAGTATGCAGGCGAACGATTATCAGCCGACCAGACTGGAATCATCAAAGCGGTCAGCAGAGATTCTGTTGAAATCACTGGATGATAAGGACTTTGCCGGAATAATTACGTTTGAATCAGGTGCCACCAGTGCTGCCTACCTTTCTCCAGATAAGGACCGGGTAATCAGAAAACTCCAGGCTATTGAGCCGAAAGAAGGTGCGACAGCGATTGGAGACGGCCTTGCTCTTGGTATTGATATGGCCGAATCCCAGCCAAACCGCAAAAAGGTAGTTATTCTCCTATCCGACGGTGTCAATAACGCCGGTGTTATTCATCCTGAACAGGCAGCCGGGTTTGCACGGGATAAGGGAATCCAGGTGTTCACCATTGGAATGGGTTCAGACAATCCGGTCGTACTTGGATATGACTGGTTTGGAAATCCCCAGTACGCCACACTCGATGAAGCGATGCTCCAGCAGATTGCAGCGGGTACCGGTGGCAGGTACTATAAATCAGTCGATGACCGGACCCTTTCGGAGATTTATTCCAATCTGAACAAGGAGATCGTCCGTGAGAAAGAGGAGACCAGTATTCGCGACTGGTTCTTCATTCTTGCACTGATTCTGATGTCAGGAGAGATTTTCCTGCGGTACGGAAGGAGGAGGATTATTCAATGAATGCAAAAATATTCTTGTGGATTCTTACCGGATGTATCATACTATCCGGATTTCATGTCCTTGCAGATGAGATTGCGATGTCATCTCATCAATCTGAATATTATTATCAGGTTGGAACCGATGCCCAGGTACCCTTTTCCATAGAGAGTTCTTTTCCGAATACTCTGATTGGGACGCTCCAGTATAGTCTTACCCGGCACCAGGATGATGGAGGTTTTTCCATATCACAGACCAGTACGCAGTCACAGTCCTTTCCGGTCGCACCTGGAACATCAAATCATGGTCTGACCCTTACATCAGACACAGAGACCGATTATGACCTCTCCCTGCTTCTTTTGTATGAGGATACGGGAAAAGATTATGCGGTGGTTCTTCCTCCTCTCTCGGTCCATTTTGTCTCCGATCCAAAAACATTCAACCCGCAGCAGAAGACTGTCCGCTCTTCAACATCTGAAGCGACGAAGACTCCCTCTTCCTCTTCTCAAATGGATCCCTTCTCCCAGATGGAACAGGAGATGGAGCAGATGAGGCAGGAGCAAGAGCAACTGATGCAGAGTCTTATGTCACAGAGCATGTCAGGAAGCTCCCGTCCTTCTTCTGCTGCACAGAATCCCTCACAGGCGTTACAGAATAATCAGATGTCCTCTTCCTCTTCTGCATTGCAGCAACAGATGATGGAGGATAGTCAGCAGAATGAGGAGAATAAGCGAAAACTTGCAGACTCTCTTGAGCAGGATCCCCTTATCCGACAGCAGGCATCAGATCTTCGAAAAGCCGGTTATAACCAGACTTCAGGACGGATTGTCCCGACCGGACCAGACAAGGGAGAGGTGGCTGTCAGTTTTGAGAATGATGACGGGGATAAGATTTCTGTTACCGGAAAAGCCGAGAACAGCACGGTCTCATCACTCACCGCTGAGAAGAGTGGTGAAATTCCTGTTCCTCCGGCACTCAGCTCAAACAGTACCTGGAATGACCTGAAAGAACAGCTCCGCAACAGTTCGATGGTGCCATCAATGGGGTCAGTAACCAGAACTCCTGACAAGACGACGATAGAGCAGCAGTACAAAAGTCCGGATGGCAGAAATGCAACCCTCTCTGCACGGATGGTAAATGGAACCGTGGAAGAAGTCACCCTGCAGCAGGATGAGGAATTCCCGTTATTCTGGTTTGTGGGAATATTTTTGGTGATCCTTCTTGTCGTGCTCTGTGCCGGAGTTGCCTTTTGGTATCTCTCCACCCGTCCGGAGGAAAAACCCTGTGAAGAATGTGTTATTCCGTCGAGGGATTACCATGAGGTTGTCAATGAGTTGCTGGAACATGCCGAGCGGGCCTATCATGCAGGAGAGAAGAAAGAAGGCTATGGCCTGCTTGGTCAGGCAGTTCGAACGTACATCTCCCATACCTATGGGAAAGGAGATGCCCTGACCAGTGAGGAGATCATCTCTGACTCCCCCGGACTCGTCCTTCCGGATAAGGAAACGATAACTGAAATTCTGAAATGGTGTTCTCTGGTTGAATATGCAAAAGAAGAACCACAGGATGAACAGTTCTTCAGATTTCTTTCAACCGCTCAGGAGATCGTCAGGCCCGGTAATGCCGACGAGTGATTCCTGATCAAAGCATCCAAATATTTTTAAGGTTCAGGAATAGTATGGGGATATCACCCGGAGATGAAACGATCTGCCAGGTCTGTGGAAAACCTGCAATCGGTCTTGAAATACTCGGTTGTTGTAAGGCCGTGGTATGTGAGGAACATGCCAGTTCCTTCCTCCGCAATCTCTCGTCTGGTGAAAAACTGGAATCCGGAGCCTGTTATTATGTCAGATACTAATACCAGAGCAGGAACCCTATTCATATTTTAAGAGGATCACCATGCAGGATGAAAAAAAGGATCTGATACTGATCCTCCTGATAACCGCCGGAATTGCGATATGCGGATTTTTTCTCTTTTCATTTGCCCAGGCCATATTTATCCCTGACCTGAAGGTCAGTTCATATGATGCGTCTTTCTCGTGGGATGGGACCTTACAGGAATCATATCTTTATAATGTTCATGTATCTGACCAGTTCAGAAGTCTGAACAGGAAATTTGAAAGTCCGGTATACAGCGATGAGCGGTACGGCTCATATATCCGGTTTATATCTGTGCAACCTCCCTCCGGAACCCTTGGGTATGTGAAAGAAGCTGATGGAACAGTTACCCTTACCGGTGATAATACCGGAGCACGTTCGATAATTACTGAACGGGCAGGAAGAAACGAAGCCGGGGCTTTCAATCCCGGGTATTTCCGTTCAGGGACGTACCCCATATCATATGTTTGGGATATTGTGCCTCCGGTAGAGCGGGGAACAGATGGAGACCATCTGAATATTGATCTGGCAACGACTCACATTCCCTATGACTCTGTGAGAATTCAGATCCCTGCATCCGGTGTGACCAAACTCTACCCTCATCCGGCAGATCTTTTGGTTTCCAGATCTGGTAATTCATACATCCTGACCGGTTCAGTTGCCGAAGACATTCCACTCGGGTTTGAAGTATTGATAGATCCATCGGTCACCGCATCACTGAACGGTCAAGTCAGACCGATATCCGGTTCAGTCAGGGAACGGACTGAGCAGGCAAATCCCTGGTATGCATCGGTAGTAAACCCCCTGTACCGGCTGATATCCGTGATATCAGCTCTGCTTCTCTTTGGGATTCCGGTCCTCCTGCTTATCATCTGGTACAGGTACGGCCGGGAGAAATCTTACACCGTTCCCGATCACCTGAGTTTTGTTCCTGATCCCGCGATAAAACCCTGGCTTGTATCCCTTGTGTTCTCGGGAGATCCGGGGAAGTTTCCAGAGGAAGGGCTGCACGCAACCCTGATTGATCTCCACCGGAGAGGTGTTATCTCAATTGAGCAGCAGTCAGAGAAGGGCTTTTCAATCCAGGTCATAAAGAATGAGACCGGTGATACGTACGAGGAGCAGGTTATCCGGACATTATCGCTTCTTTCAGAAGACGGGATAGTGACAGATGAGACCTTTACCCGGATGGCATCTGATGCCAATGCAAATGAATCCCTGAGAACCCAGCTGGCTGAATTTCAGAACTCATTCCGGGATTTACCATCCGGAATCGTAGATCAGATGGTCTC
>CAYWHV010000252.1:0-4280 GCA_964458045.1 uncultured Methanospirillum sp. | reverse complement strand
GCTTTATAGAAATTATGGTATATCATTCAAAAAGAGAGGCACTCTGGTTCTCAGTCAGCACACCCTGCTAGCTGGCTACTGAAATCGTGGAGCATAATGATCTTCCAGTCTGCCAAGAAGCAGGTCTGCAAGAAGGGCGATGGCCATTGCAGGGATCACTCCGGCAAGAATGCCCGGCATATGGTACCTGACCAGCCCTTCAAGCACGACCGCACCAAGACCGCCGCTTCCGATGAACACGGTCACCACTGCAACAGAGTTGGCTACAATGGAAGAGAGACGAAGACCGGAGAAGATCGGACGAATGGCCAGGGGGAACCTCACAAACCGGATCGTCTGACAAAAGGAGAGACCCATCCCAGCAGATGCATCGATGAGAATCGGATCCGTCGATGAAAGGCCGATGGTCGCATTCCGGAGAACGGGTAGGAGGGTGGTGACGATGACCACAACAACCGCCGGGGTAAAACCAATACCCAGAAAGGGGACCACCAGGGCAACTATGGTAAAAGCCGGAATGGACTGCAGAAGACTTGATGCAGAGATGAGAATTGTCCTGAGCAGAGACCACCTGATAGCCACAATGGCACCTCCAATCCCCATGACTGCAGAGATGAGAAAGCCGCTGTATGCCAGGGCCAGGTGCTGCATGATGGCAGTTGTAAGGGAGATCATCCCTGATCACCATACCGCCTGTTCAGGTATCGTTCACAGGATCCGGCGATAGTATCCATGCATACCGCCAGAAGACCAATCCACAGGCCGGTTACCAGGATGAGGGTCATATTATTTCTGGTGATACCTGCCTGCAGGGCTGCACCAAGCCCCCGTGCTCCGATGATGCCCCCTAGGGTCACAATTCCCATACTGTAGACAACGGCGGTCCTGATCCCCCCGGCAACCAGGGGAAGACTCAGGGGAAACCTGATGATCCGAAGTATCTCACGGCCCGTCATCCCAAGTGCCTCTCCAATCTCAATCAGTTCTGGTCTGATCGAGGTAAGACCGGTCATGGTATTTCGCACAACCGGAAGGAGGGAGTAGAGCACCGCTGCAGCAATGGTAGGAGCGGCTCCAATCCCGGTTATCGGAATGAGCAGAAGGAGCAGGGCAATGTCAGGGATCATCTCGATGATATTCAGGATCTGTATGACAAGACTTCCGCGAGGTGAGAGACCGGCGAAGATCCCAAGGGGAAGACCAATAAGAAGAATAAGAAGAATAGCAGTCCCAAACAGGGTCAGGTGAATATACGTCAGAGTAGTCAGGTTGTATTGCACCCAGACTGAACTGATGTCAGAGACGATGTCTGCAATCATGATTCAGAACCAAAGAGAAACTGCATGATATCATCAAGCAGGATGACATGCCTGATATTGTTTTCTTGTATACCGGCTCCTGTTTCGTCTTGAAGGACGAGAACCCGTGATCCGGTCCGGGTACAGAGAAGGACGGCCTGGTGCATGGTTGTATCATACCCGGCGATTGCAACAGGAACTGTCGACTGCATGCAGTCAGGAAATATTCCCTGGAGAGCCCCATTCCCATCAAAGGAGAGAATGACCCGGTGGGATGGGCGTATTGCATCACTGTTCCTGTCATCAGCCCTTATATAATATTCATCAGGGCGAAGAGCAAGGGAGAGAACAGGAGTGGTGATACTGTAGGACAACCGGGTATCTCCGATAAAATATGACAGCAGCGGATCATTTCTCGCCGCAAGAAGCAGTTCCGAGGGGGTTCCAAGAGCATGAAGCCCCCCTTCATGAAGGAGAGCAACCCGGTCACCAAGCAGAAATGCCTCATGGACATCATGAGTCACAAAGATGATGGTAATTCCCAGATGCTTTTTTATTTCAAGGAATTCTTTCTGCAATTCCCGTCTGAGCAGGGGATCGAGTGCCCCGAACGGCTCGTCCATGAGCAACAAGGGAGGATCGGTTGCAAGTGCCCGGGCAAGGCCTACCCGTTGTTGCTGGCCGCCGGAGAGTTCGGCTGGTTTCCGATGATGAAAGGTATCAGGATCAAGACGGACCAGCGATAAAAGAGAGCGGACCCGGTGTGCTATCTCATCATCAGGAGCATGAGCAATTTTAAGCGGAAGCCCGATGTTTGCTGATACGGTCAGGTGTGGAAGAAGTCCGGTCTGCTGTATCACGTACCCCATCGAGCGACGCAGCACCCGTGGTTCTATTGTCCGTACCGGGATATCATTGATGAGAACAGCCCCGTCATCCGGTTCTATGAGCCGGTTTATCATCCGGAGTGTCGTAGTTTTTCCACTCCCGCTTGCCCCGATAAGAGCGATGAGTTCACCTCCCTGGATGGTAAGTGAGAGATCCCTGACGGCATAGGAGCCATTATAGGACTTTGTGAGTGAGTCAAGACGAATCGATTCGATATACTTCCAGGGAATGTGGTTTTTTTCAGAGAGAAAGGACATAAAAAAGGTCAGATGAGTCCCTGTTCAGTCAGGAATTCCTCTGCAATAGTCCCCGCGTCCTTTTTATCAACATCAAACTGTCGGTTTAATGAACGCATCGTTTCGGTATCGATAACGCCCATAACCTGCTCCAGGGCAGACATCAGTTTTTTATCGGTCCCCCTGGACCCGGTAATCAGCAGGATACTATCATACGGAGCGAGTGCAGCCTTGTCGTCAGTAAGGGTGGTCAGGTTGAAGAGATCGATACGTGCATCGGTTGAACTTGCCGGGATGATATCCACCTGTCCCAGGTCAACGGCCTGATAGAGCAGGGTCGGTTCCATCGGAACAACCTCCTTAAACGAATATCCATACACCTCCTGAAGATTTGGCAGACCATAAAGCTCATCCAGGTGGAATACCAGGTCAGAACCTAATACCATGTCACCGGTATAGGGAGCGAGATCACTGATGGTACTGACACCTTTTTCTGCTGCAAAATCCTGGGATACCGCCATCTGGTAATCATTCCGAAACCCAACCTTACCGCCCCAGACAACACCATCACCGGTCACCATCTTTTTGACATCATTCGTGACAACATCAGGGTCAAGACTCTCAAATGCGGGAGGGTTTTCAAAATATGTCGGAACAGCACTGGTATAGTCAACATAGAGATCGATCTGGCCATTTTTTACCCCTTCGTACAACATGGCATTATTCAGACCAGAATTAATCTCATACGAATATCCCTGGTTTTCAAGAAGTTTTCCAAAGATCTCTGCAAGAATATACTGTTCGTTAAAGGGCATAGCACCAATGATGACCTTGTTTCCTGACGATGCTTCAGTATCCCCCAAAACCGGCCAGATACATCCTGCACTGAGCAGGAGAATACAAAAGATAACTGCCATCCTGAATTTCATGGTAAAATGGTAGTATGAAACAGGATCCTCATTAACCTTTGGAATGTATGATGACATCACGAGATACATGCCAGATTCATGTGTCAGATGTGTCAGGTCTGATGACCCTCGCTATAATACCGGTAACAATCCAGAGGAACCACAATTTCAAACCGTACCCCGGAACCGAATACTCCGGTCTCCTGCATGGCAAGGTTTGTCATGGAAAGGATCTCCCGGGATAAAAACAGACCCATCCCGGTGTTTTTCCCATACCCGCGTTCAAATATCTTCTCTTTCTCTCCATCAGGAATCCCACATCCGTCATCTTCATACACAATGATGAGATTTTCGCCATCCCGGGTGGTTGAAAACCGGATAGTGTCAAGTTTTCCCCCATGACGAACAGAATTGTCAATGAGGTTGTGACATATCAGAGGGAATAATGAATCCGCAAAGATCTGCACCTTTTCCATCGAGCTGGAAAGCTGTATTGAGTCATGAAGAAAGGTTTTCCGAATCTCTTCAAACTGATCAGGCAGACTGTGCCAGATTGGTTCTTTCACCCCGATATCCTGATAGGTGCGGGTAAATTCCAGTTGTCTTCGAATTGCATCAGCTATCTGCTGCTCTTTTCTGATAAGGTCGAGATGTGCAGGATTATCAGTCATATCCTCGGAAATATCCATATATCCCATGAGTGATGTCAGGTGATTGAGGACATCATGCCTGGTGATGGTTGAGAGAAGATTTAATTTCTTATTTGCGATTCGGAATGCTTCTTTTGTCTTTTCCAGTTCCTTATTCTGAAGAGCCAGTTCATCTCTGAAATGAGTCATACACTCAACCACTGAGCCGGCGATCAACGCAACGATACAGAGCATGATTGCCCGGAAAACTGGTTCAGGGGAGAGAGAGCCGACATTATAATAATAGATGATGATATGAAG
>CAYWHV010000251.1:0-4281 GCA_964458045.1 uncultured Methanospirillum sp. | reverse complement strand
GTCATATCCTGTATGAGCACCGCACTTTTGTGGGTGTGGCAGATTCGAAAGCTCAGGGTGCAGGAGTCTCCTATGAGCAGGATGATGACGGAGAATTCTGGGTAGTCGGTCTTGCAGGACGATACAGATGAATGGGATGGAACTTCCCTCCTCTTTTTTCCGGGCAGAAAATCTTATTATCACGGTATTGTAACCATGTATTCCAGTTCCTCATGTAATTCCTGTTATGAGGCCTTCTTCTAAAACCGGAACTCTTATGCTATAATAAGAGGGTAATAAACATGAGTACTAATAGATTTTCGAGTCATCTATGACATCTACATTGTATTTTGAAAAAAAATACGGGGTTAATTTTAAAGATATCCGCACGACTGATGATATTGACCACATTATTGAGAAGCAGTCTGGTCAGAAGATTCAGGTATCAAAAACTTCCTGTGGGATCATTGATAAGGCAGGGAATGTTTGTTCTGTTCTCTCATTTGATATTAACAGCAGAATAGATGCTGCTCTTCGTAGAAAATAATGGAGATGGACCCACTTCTCAATCTCTATCGTAATTTTTATTTTTTTCGGCTTATGCTGATCTCACCGGATTAATTTTAATAAAACACTTATGCCTATGTACTTATAAAATCTTATTATATTCATGATTAATATCGATAAAGAAATATCCAACGCTATATCATTAGGGGAATCGGGTCAGTTGGCAGATGCAATATCAATTTTTTATAAATTACTCGATAAAGACCCAAAAAATTGCATTGTCCTGTACAACCTAGGGGTTGGTCTGAATGAACTTCGGGACTTTCATGAATCAGAACGAATCTTAAAGAAATTATTAGAAATCGATCCTGATTATCCTAATGCAAAAGTGGCTCTGGGTTATTCTTTGTTTCTGCGTGGTGATTATCCAAATGCTGAAAAATTATTTACCGAGGCCATTGAAAAAGACCCAAGTAACGTATATGCCCTTAGAAATATTGGGACGATTTTTGCAAAAAAGGGCGACTATTTAAATGCTTTGAAATATTATTTACAAGCAGAAGAATTCGAACCGACATCTCGTCCTGTGTTATATGGGCTGGCGCTGGCTTATTATGACCTCAAGGATTTTGAAAAGTCAAATCAATATGTAGACAAAATTCTTGACCAGTGTGTATTTGATCAATTCGAAGATTTGGCAAAGGAATTGAAAAATAAATTATCTGAACTTGCTTTCCATCAAATTGATACCCGGTTTGACGCGGTATTTTATTGCTTAGCTGCTATTGAAAAATTTGATACCATGAATTTGGAGCAAATTCGTGGAGTCGTTACAGAAATTGCAATATTAGGACAATCTGGTCTGTCAACATCAGATCCAGACAGAAAATATCAAATAAGATCGTTTCCTGGTGATTTTACCGGGCTTCAATTAGTCTGTTATATGTATGTCGGTCTTCAATTAATAGACCCTAATGTGGATCTCCAATTTGATCTCTCGAAAGAATACCAGATCGCTCGAATGTTGAATGATAAGAAGAAAACAGGTTCCTCATGAATATTAGTGAGTTTGCATCATCAGTCCCATTAATAGCTCCAACTATTGACATTATCAGATTGGTTCAGGAAAAAACCGGAAAAGATGTAGAGTTTGTCAAGGATTCTTCATTGAAGGTGGATGCACAGGTAAAAATTGCCCGGACATACATGGATAAACATATTATTACGTACCGATCCAATCCTTCAGAAAATATCAATCATTTAATTGCTCACGAATGTGGGCATATTTTTCGTTTCTATTCTGTTGATCCAGAGAAAAGACTTGGCCCTTGTACGAGTGCAGAATATTTTAAACAGGCTACTCTTGATATTGAAAAGAAAAGTAAATCTTTACTTAAAAAGTTACCACCCCATGCTTCATCCCAGCTGCTTAATATCTGGATACATGGTATTATCCGTCAATTAACCAATATTCCAGTTGATTATTACATTGAAGTATGGATATACAATGATTATCCCGAAATGCGGGAGATTCAACTCAAATCATTGACTACAATGTATAATGATGCAGCGAGAGGTCTGGAATCAAATCTTAAGAAGATGACTCCTGAAATAATTTTTGTCGCTTCAAATGCTATGAATTATGCATTCTATAAAAAATTGGATCTATCAATAAGTACAAATTTTTATAATGCCTATCGCTACTTTTCGTATAAAAAAATTGGAGAAAGCTTATTTAATTTCATTAATGATACTGATGAAGGGTTCTTGTCCGACATTGATATCATCAATAAATGGGCCGAAGAATTAAAATTAACCAAGTGGTTCGGGTGGGTTCAAATTGAATCCGTTGCATAAATAAGTTATGAACACGGAAATAATTCAACGATTGCATGAATTCAGCAATTTAGATTATTATCTATTTGAGGAATATAAGACTGGCACTCCTGAAAAGATGTTTCGTGATAGTCACTATGTTTATGTTCCTGATAAAGATGATATATATATAGAAAATTTAATAATTGTTAATAATTTTTTGAAGGACTTCGATAATTATGATGTATCGCAGGTTTGGATTATCCACAAATATTTCAATTCTGGAGATTATGTTGGTAGTGCCGTTGAGAGAAGTAATACTATTGCATTTTTAGACGAGTATAAAGACCGTTCCGGTATTAAACCGGTATATGGTGGTTATGGATTTACCTCAGTAGCAATTTCTCTTTCATGGTTATTAGACCCGATACATCAAGAGACCACCGAAGAAATTTTGGAGATATTTAAAGACTTTAGTAAATACCCATTGATTTCGGAAGATGCATTTTCTCAAGTCGAGCAAGAACTATGCGATTCTAGTTGGGAATGTTGTTTTGAAGATGATTTCACAAGTGCATTAATTAAAGCATCATTGATTGCTGAAGACGATGAGTTATCTGATATAAGATCCTTTTTTGAAGAAATGGCTGCACGAGCAGATATCAATTGGATAAATGAATCAGGTACAAGTATGTTTATTGATGTGGATGAAGTTGTAAAACAGATTACAAAGGAAGATATTTTGCCATATATACAGAATGGCAGTTAATATCCACCTATTTATCTAATATTGGATACTTTTTCTCGGTTTTAAGATTTATTCGGTTCTTATATACTGCCCGCCAACCGGAACGAATCTTTCCGGTTTCTCTACAGTATCATACTTCTTGATATCTATAAGTTCAAGACCTAACCACTTTTTCTTCTTTGTATTATTATCCTTTCTAACCCGAAAACCTTTCCATCTCTCCTGGTTATCCAGGTATGCCTGGACTTCTTCCCTCGTCAGGAATATCCGTTCTCCAAACATCTCAAAAAGACTCAGAGGATCATCTACCAGGTGTATATTCTGAATGATCCCTTCTCCCACATAACCGGTATCTTCATGCGACTGATAGAAGACAAGTTTCATATCGGGTTTAATCTCTTTAAAGCAGGTGGCAGGTTTGATAAAAACGGTCTTTCCTCCGGTGAAGAACCGGGACATGTATTCTTTCGGGATGGGGAAGGTAACACCGGTTATGTCAGTCATAAACTATTTCCTTTTTGCATAATGAGAGAATAATCTTCCTCTGGGATCTCTCGCATGGCTACCCGGAGATGTCCGGTCCACATGGTTTTGTTCGTGATAAATTTAAGATCCGGTATGAGGGATTTAAAATCAAGTGGGGTTTTGAAAATTTTTAATGGTTTCAACTTGAAGCGGTACGGGAATAATTCATCGCCCATTTGGGCTGGGGCGGTGAACAATGGGGTATCATCAATAAAACATTGAGTAATTTCATAGGAGGCAGTAATTGCTGAGGGGAGTATTGTATCGCCTTCTTTCTGTTGGGAGATGAAGATAAGAAGATGGTCCATCGGTTTCACTCGGGAATGGATTCCTGCATTGCGTTTGGGAATCCCCCAGATTTTTTTATCTTGAATGATATCCCAGTTCGTTCGATTGGTTGAAGCGATCCAGTAAGTCATATATAATCACTCATATACGAGGGTTTTATACTTTATCCTTAGTTTCAGGATTTATTACATTCAGTCATTTATTGCGTTCAAAAGGAAATCAGAAAATTATTTCATCACCTCATTCAATAACCCCTGGTAATCAGAAACCACCTCATACCGCACAGTATCATTACTTATCTTCTTGAAATGTTTCCTGGCACAATGGATCTTCAGTGACTCAATCTCACGAAGCTGTAGGGATGAGAGATCTCCTTTTGTTTCAGCCACGAAGTAGATGTGCTTAACAGTTCCCTCATA
>CAYWHV010000250.1:0-4312 GCA_964458045.1 uncultured Methanospirillum sp. | reverse complement strand
ATGTGGATAACCTATGGAGCTCCGTTGTTATTTCGGAGAGGGCTGAATCCGCTTTTTGGCAGGTTGATGAAAAGGGATATGAGATGATCTCGTATTATGGTCAGTTCTCATTCTTTCTTCGTTTTTACAGAAGTATCGTTCTTTCCGATGATCTGTGATAAACCATCATTTCCATATCTTTTTTGGATACTGAGTTTATTACCCAGATTACCCGGATTTATCATACCAATGTACATATATTATATCGGAGATATTTCATGTACAGCGGGGAGAGAGATGGGGATTAAAAAATTCATACCAAAACACATGTTGATCCTATGCATGAATATGGCTGGTATACCAGGATGCTTTCAATAAAGGAATTACCGTGTTATCCATCACGGACGAACAACAGAACAGGTAACACATACCAGTCAGGATTTGGATAACCGGACCCACACATGAGTCACATCATAATCCCTGATTCACCAATAGAGAAAGTTCCCTTACCCTGGAGCATAGGAAGAATCCGAATTCCCCAACCGGATTCTGTGCTCTCACCCACTCCTAATATTGTCAGACCTGACAAATCGAATGAACCAATTGTCTCATTTCATTCAGTCACGAAGATATATACCCTTGAATCAGGTAATGTCACCGGAATTGAGGAGGTGACCTTTGACATTTTCCCCGGAGAATTTATCGCTGTTATGGGGCCGTCAGGGTCAGGAAAATCAACCCTCCTGAATATGATGGGCTGTCTTGATGTTCCGAACAGTGGTGATATCTGGATAACCGGTCAGAATACCCGGACGATGAGTGATAATCAGTTAACTGACCTCAGGCTTCATACCATCGGGTTTATCTTCCAGTATTTCAACCTCTTTCCCCTGTTCTCTGCACTGAAAAACGTGCAATACCCCTACGTGGTCAGAACCGGAAGGTCAGGAGATCACAAAAGGGCAGAAGAGGCCCTTACATCAGTCGGTCTTGAGAGTAAATTCTGGCATCACCGGCCAAACCAGCTCTCCGGCGGGCAGCAACAGCGGGTCGCTATCGCCCGGGCACTGGTCAATGATCCGCCCATCATCCTCTGTGATGAGCCAACCGGAAACCTGGACACGAAGACAGGAAAAGCCATCATGGAGCTCTTATCATACCTCTCAAAGCATGAAGGCCGAACGGTGGTGATGGTAACGCATGATCCCCGGACTGCAGAGTATGCGGACCGAATCATCAGAATCGTTGACGGACGGGTGGAGAACGGAGTATCATGACAAGTCAGCTTCTCATCCTCAGTTTTGCTGCGAAAAACCTGCGTCTCCACTGGCTCAGATCTCTTCTTGCCGTTATCGGAATCGTAATCGGTGTGCTTGCCATCGGGTACATGGGAGTCGTCGAGAATATAGAACTGATGAAGATCTCTGACCAGTGGAAGGCATATGACAGCTTCATCATCTCACCCAATTATGAATACTCCATGAAACAGGGAAAAGACAATATCATCACCGAAAAACAGGTGATGGCTATTCGTCGTGCCATCCCTGACTATCTGGTAATCCCGACATATACCACTTCCACGTTCCAGCCGAAGATGAAAAAAGAGTTCCTGGGAGCGATGGTCATGGGAATTGCACCCCTGGATCTTGCACAGGTGACAGAACTTGAATCAGGAGCCCTTCCCAGATCAGGAACAGAAGTGGCTGTGGGGGGATTAACGGCATTGGAGAAGAATATCAAACCCGGGTCCATGATCACCTTTGTCAAAAAGAACACCGGTGGGGAGGATGAAGAGTTCCCGGTCCGGGTCGTCGGGGTTCTGCAGATGACCAACCGGTGGGATATCTTTGTTGACAACTCCATCATCCCCTATGAACCCTGGCTCAGGGAAAATTGTGATTTCAAGGGATATGACCAGGTGCTCGTCAAGATGAGCAATGTTTCTGAGATGAACGCAACCATGAAGGCCGTTTCAGATGAACTCAACAGACGTGCTTCTGAAATTACCCTGAACAACTTTAATGAATTCAGGGATCGGTTCCTTTTCGAGATGGAGCAGAAAGCAGCAACAACAACGGCAATTGCGGGGATATCACTGGTTGTAGCCGGGGTCTCAATCTTTAATGTAATGGTCATGTCGGTTATGGAGCGGTACCGGGAGATAGGAGTGCTCAGATCAATCGGGACCAGACGGGGGAGTATTCTGTCCATGTTCATATACGAATCCCTGCTTCTTGGCTTTATAGGGTCAGGCATCGGTGGAGTCTGCAGTCTTGTGCTTGGGTACCTGTATGCCGACATGATAGGAGCCATGAACTACTTCACGGCACCAGCAACGCTCATGCAGATTCCCTATGCCATGAGTTTTGGAATTGCAATCAGCCTTGTATCCGGGCTATACCCGGCCCTGAAGGCATCACGGCTCAACCCCATTGAAGCATTGAGGTATGAATAGAATATGAATGTCAAAGCCCTATTACCGGATGGAAAAAACCAGGAGAAGACCATGTCACCAATTCCGCATACGATCCAAATGAGAAGAGCAAAAAAGAGCACCTCAGTTGTTCTGTCTATCATTATCCTTATTCTTCTATTCCTGCCGGCTTTCGTGCTGGCAGCTGAAGAATCAGATTCAGGTTCGGGATCAGTCGATCCCTACGTCATGAACACCTATGCAGCATCTCATATCCAGGTAGCCAATGTCTCCCTTGACCCATCCGTCCTCATGCCGGGAGATATCGCAACAGCTACCATTGTGATGGAGAATACAGGGAAAGATTTACCGGTGGCAATTTCCGATGCACTGGTTTTCTCAAAAGACCTGAAAGTTCTGACCGGTATCTATGAAAAAGTCGGGACCATCGGGCCAGGAAACCGGCTGTCCCTCACCTTTACCATGCAGGCCGGCATTACACCGGGAATTTACTACCCGGTATTTACCGCATCATTCAGAGGGGCTCATTTTATCCGGCTGCCTTTTCCCGTCATTATTCAGGATACACCGGTGCTCCTGACCGTTTTCTCAAAACCTGACACCTGGGTGGAGGATAAGCGAAACCAGGTCATCCTCACGCTTATGAATCCACGGGACAATCCGGTATCCAGTGTTCAGGTAACACCAGTCCCATCTATTCATGAGATTATGCCGGCATCCAGTTATATTGGTCTCTTAGACCCGGACATTCCGATCCAGATCCCCTTTAATATCACTCCGCATGGGAATGAACCGGTGCAGTTCATTGTGCAATACAAAAACGGGATCAATCTGCATAACTCATCGGTGAGCGTGCCAATCTCAACCGGGACAAGTAAAAAACAGGCTGACCTCTTTGTCTCAAATATTGAGATAACCCCAGGGATGGAGCATGTAATCGTCAAAGGAGATGTGACTAATGCAGGTCTTGAGGCTGCAAATGCCGTAGTCGTAACGGTGCAGGATCCCGCCCAGGCTGTCTACCCGTACAAGCAATATGGGGTAGGCCTCTTAAAACCATCAGATTTCGCAAGTTTTCAGGTGACATTCAAACCCTCACCGAATGCAACCTCTGAAAACCTCCTCACCTCATTTAAGGATGCAGACGGGAGGATAATCAGCACAGAGACACCGCTTGACCTTACGGGAATTAATGCCCTTTCAGATTTAGATATGATGGATCCCGCTCTTATTGGGCCAGATCCATCAGGTCTTCTCCCGGCCGGAACAGAGATAATTGCCGGAGTGGTTGGCGGGATTGTGATTGGTATCGGACTGATGTATGTGTACATGCGACGAAAAAACCGAACCGGCAAGAAAAATACCCTGAACAGAAAAAACCAGGTTCAGAACTCTGAATCTTCGATGACGCTGGAGGACTCAGATAATGGGGGAGATACTGAGGGGGGCTCTGCATATGTCCGGGGAATGACATATTACAAGCAGGGTGATTTTAAGAAGGCTGCTGAGGAGTTTTTCGCGGTCACTGAAGAGGATCCATCCAATGACAAGGCATGGAATGCATATGGGATCTGCCTTACTAAACTGTCAGAGTTTGCAAGTGCTGAGAGATGTTATGAGAATGCCTTAAAGATTCATCCGGATAATCAGAGTTATCAGAAGAACCGTGATATAAACCGGAAAAAGATGAAATAATCAAGTCTGTAACCCTCATCTTTCTTAATTTCGCATACCTTTTCTGTCGCCCTATGCTGATGCAATTCCTCCTTCGTTTCACATAATCGAGTACCGTATCCTGCCAGAACATTGTAGAACCTATAATCCATTTCATCTTGATGGTTAGAAAAGCGGGAAGAATCATCTATCCAATTACAGGGGCTCTTTGTATTACCATCAAAG
>CAYWHV010000249.1:0-4321 GCA_964458045.1 uncultured Methanospirillum sp. | reverse complement strand
TGCATGGTCAGCAGCTTCTCCCGATCCGGGAGACCGGGTTTGATACTGCACTCTCCCTTATCAGGAATATTGCAGAGGAAGAGTGCGATAAGGTTCCCTATTCTACCCCGCTCTGGATTGCAAAGAAAAAGCAGATCATGGGAGGCGAAGATATCGGCGGTGGCATTCTGGAGCGATTTATTACAACGGAAATTGACCGGCTCAGTCCGGATGACGACGGGCGGGTTCCTCACCTGTTCACTCCCCGGCTTTTTGAGTACTCATTCGGAGCAGTGAGAGGGCCTGATGATGATCCCGATTCCAGGCATGAACCGGTTGATCTTATTGCAATTCAGAACGAATGGACAAAGTCTGAACATCCTGATCAGAATGAGTCGACCCTGGTCGATGCAGAGAATACCATTCAGTTTATCGGAAAAATTGACCGGATTGATGAGACTCCGGACGGCCTTTTTGGTATTATCGACTACAAGACCGGGAAGAATATACCCGGTTCATCAGACCTTGCCCGTATGACTGCCTTACAGCTTCCCCTCTATCTTCTGGCATATCAGCACATATCCCAAAAGAAACCAGTCTTTGGATCCTACATACAACTTCAGCGGAAAATTACTCACACAATCCCTCTCTTTGATCCCACGTTAAAACAGACCCTCCCGAAAGGAAAATTGCCCAGGTCAGAACCACGATGGCATGAAATTCTAGGGAATGCCCTGAATAGTTCCATCTCGCATGTTCACCATATCAGGGATGGAATGTTCCCGATTCAGGCCACAACCGAATGCAATGCTGACTGGTACTGCCCGTATAAAACGATATGCCGGTTCCAGCCTGATCGGGGGTCACAACTGGGAGAATGGTACCCCTATCCTCCTGAATGGGATGCATATCCCGGGGCAGGTGAGGCATAATGGCAGCAACTCCCCGCCAGCTGGAGGCAATCTCACGGCATGATGTCAGCATGGTGGTCACCGCCGGAGCAGGAACCGGAAAGACCTTTGTACTGGTGGAAAAGTACCTGAACCTGGTTCAGGACCAGGGATATCGTATCCGGGATGTTCTTGCTCTTACCTTCACCGATAAGGCTGCGGCAGAAATGAAGGAGCGGGTCAGAAAGACCATTGCAGAACGACTCAGGGATGATCCTGAAAACCAGATATGGAAGGATGCTCACGAAGAACTTGTCATTGCACCGGTTATGACATTCCATTCCTTCTGTGCCCAGATACTTCGGGAATTTGCCATTGAAGCAGGTCTTGACCCTGGGTTTGTGATCCTTGATGAGGGGCAGGCACTGGCAGTAGAACGGGAAGCATTTGAAACGCTCATCAGAAAGCCCCCGGAAGAAATTCATGAATCACTTATCCGGCTTCTTGCACAGATTGAAAAATTCCAGGTCAATCAGATTTTGACAACGCTCTCTCAAAATATCGATGCATTTGAACAGTTTGCAGAAGACCTGGCAGAAGATCCGAATGGAATCGTCAATGCCTGGGAGATCTTTTTAGAACAGGTCAGAACCCCGGTGGTCAAATCGTTCTTTGCGGACACGG
Source organism: uncultured Methanospirillum sp. (assembly GCA_964458045.1). GTDB lineage: Archaea > Halobacteriota > Methanomicrobia > Methanomicrobiales > Methanospirillaceae > Methanospirillum. The sequence goes on along the minus strand of CAYWHV010000249.1, from coordinate 2,768 downwards.
ATATCAAAGATGCTATTTCAGACTTCATCAGGTTTGAAGAGGCATACAAAAACCAGAATGACCGGGCGGTCCGGTATTTAGAGCAGGTCTGTCCATATCTGTATGATCTGACTCCTGATGCTACACCTGAAACATTGCATCAAGCTGCAGTTGAATTTCTAAAGATCCGCCCGATTGGAAAACTTGGCTCACAAAAGGTATGGGACACCGATGATCTGGCCCGGTTTCGGGAAGCGAAAACATGCCTTATCGAAGCTCTTGAAAAAGCAGTTCCTTATTTCTCCCTGTACATTGATGCGAGTTCACGATTTACTACATCGACGATCACGTTTTTCCGTGATCTGGCTCTTGTAGCCGGACATTATTTCGAACTCCTGCGATCCCTGAAACGACAGGCGAACGGGGTGGATTTCAATGATCTTATCCAGTTGACTCGGGAATTTCTACAGTCCCACCAGGATATCGTTGCCCGGCATATACGGCCACGGTATCAGTATATTCTGGTTGACGAATTCCAGGACACCGACCCGGCACAGTTTGAGATAATCACTGCCATTATCGGCGATTTACAACCCGGAACTAGAAGTCTTTTCATCGTCGGAGATCCCAAGCAGTCAATTTACCTGTTCAGGAATGCCGATGTCACGAGGTTTAAGGAAGCTCAAAGCCGGATCCTTTCTGACTGCAGGGGAAATCTCATCAATCTTGACACGAGTTTTCGGAGTTGCCGGGAAGTCATCGGTTGTGTCAATTATCTCTTTTCCCGGATTTTTGCATCTACTCAAAAGCCCTGGGAGTTTGGATATGAACCGATTCAGGTCTGTGATGACCGGAAGACATCACCCGGTTCCATTACCGTGCTGCTTCCCGGAAAGGCACCAAAAGGGAGTGAACGGTCAGAGACAAAAGAGATAGAAGCCGGAATGGTGGCAGACCTTGTTCATCAGGTGGTCTCCTGCGGTTCACTTCAGATTACTGACCGGGAGGGAATAACACGGCCTGCCGGGTTTGGAGACATTGCCATCCTTATTGAACGACGAACTCATCTTGCCCGGTATACAACTGCTCTTTCCAGAAAGGAGACGCCGTTTTACGTGCATGGCGGCATCGGGTTTTATTCCCGTCAGGAGATCTATGACATCTATAATATTCTCTCGTTCCTGTTACGACCGTATGATTCTGCTGCACTGCTGGGTGTCCTTCGTTCTCCCTATTTCAGCCTGTCAGATCCGCTGATATATCACATTCTCCATGTTCCCGGAGCGAAACGCAGCTGGAGTCTGTATGAGAAACTGAGAGCCTGTGTTGAACGATTTCATGCCTCCCCTTCTGAAATCGGCCTATCAGATGAGACGGTTTCCTGCCCCGCTTCTGACCAGGAACTCATTACCCGTGCAGCCCGGTTGCTTGAATCATGGAGAAAACTGGCAGGGAGAGAACCGGTGGTACCCTTCTTAAACCGTATCATCCGGGAATCGGGCATTCTTACCATCTATGGTGCATTGGATCAGGGTGAACAACAAGCAGCAAATCTGACAAAACTCCTTGGAATCATCCGGGGAAGAACTGAGGGAGGAAACTACAGTTTATTCGACCTCGTGCAGGATATGACGATCTCCATCGCCGATGAGGAACGGAAAGGAGAGGCTGCCCTTGATACCCTCTCAAAGACATCGGTGAATATTATGACCGTGCATGCTGCGAAGGGCCTTGAATTTCCCGTGGTTATCCTTCCTGACATGGGTTCATCACGGGAAGGTAAATCCGGTTCCATCCTATCCGGTGATCATTCCCATCTCTATGGAGTGAAACTGCCTGATCCTGATCAGGATTATGAGATCCATGAAACTCCGGTCTATACGGCATTATCTCTTATCCTGAAAGAAAAGGAGGCAGCAGAGCGAAAAAGACTCTTCTATGTCGGAACAACAAGGGCCAGGGATCATCTTGTCCTCTGCGGAAAACAGCCGGATAAGTTCTATGAATCAGTGGATAAGAGTAATAACCGGATTGACTGGGTGTGTACGCTCTTTGGGATAACTAAGGATATTGCAGAAGAAGGGGGCGTTCTTGCCATTGATCCGAAAGATGGCGGGAAAGAAATCGATGTTACCATCCTGACCGATCCCGATCAACTGACCCGGATGTGGGCACAGGAAGCACTTCCTCCTCTCACGATACCAGATGAGTATGCAACTTTATCGGGAAAAAGAAAGAGTGGAATCGGCACGAGCCAGGGTGAAATAAAAACGGCCATCAAACCGCTTCCGGTGACCGATATCGGCAGGGGAAAAGCGACTGGACCAGACGAGCAGAACATCCATCAGGTCACGATTCCTGGTGCATCTCATCTCCAGCCTGATGAGATTGGGACATTGCTTCACCTGGTTTTTTCAGGAAAGGATCCAAAATCAGTTCTCGTCTCCTATGGTATCACAAGTCCTGAAGCGGAATCGTTCTGTGTATCCTTGTATCAACGTTTTTGCAACACTCCCCTGATTCGTGATGCTGTTCGTTCGTTCCAGGAAGTATCATTCATCACCTATACCGGAGATTACCCGGTGACCGGACGGATAGACCGGCTGATTCAAAGCAGCAATGATGAATGGGCAGTGATTGATTACAAATCAGGAGATAAGAGTGGTGCCGATCTGCAACTGAATGTATACCGGATTGCAGCAGAATCACTCACCGGCCAATCGGTCAGAATGTACCTCTATTCGATGAACACCGGAGAGTTTACAGAGCCCCGGTATCTTTCTGATGAA
>CAYWHV010000248.1:0-4350 GCA_964458045.1 uncultured Methanospirillum sp. | reverse complement strand
CTTCCGGTTCCAGAGAAGTTCAAGCACAAGGTTCCTGGGATTTACTGCGCTTCTAACCCTGGTGGCGTTGGGCATACGTTTTGTCGGGCAAGATGGGTGGATTACGCAAAGGCTATGGAGGTCAAACGCGCTCCGGTTTTAGAGGGCGGGATGTTGAGGCAGTATATTCCTGCCTTGCTGGAAGATAACCCCACTTTGACCTCTACCGACCCCGGATACCGATCAAGGTTGGAGGCGTTGCCTGAACCTTACAGAACGGCTTATTTGAAGGGCGATTGGGATATATTTATCGGGCAGGCGTTTGATTTCTATTACGACTACCACGTTGTTAAAGACCATCCTGTGCCGTCTGGTGCGCCTGTTTATATGACGTTTGACTGGGGCTTTGGCGCACCGTTCAGTGTTTGCTGGTTTTACATAGATTCTGACGGTAGGATGATAATGTTTGGCGAGTGGTACGGATGGGACGGGAATCAGAATAAAGGGTTAAGGTTGACGGATATTGAGATAGCGGATGGAATTGTTACAAGGGAGCAGGCGATGGGGATAACGAATGTTGTCCAGAGGATTGCAGGCCCGGATTGTTTTCAGAAGAAGCCTGATTACCGTGGTGGTGGTCAGGGGCCGTCTACTTCGGAGGTATTTGCGAACCGGAATGTTTTTTTAACGGCTGGGGATGCGAACAGGAAGTTAAAGATACGGCAGTTCAGGAACAGGATGTTGGTTCCGAGGGATGAGAACGGGAAGATGAACGGGAGGCCGATGCTTCAGGTATTTGAGTCTTGTTCGCAGTTTATCCGGACGATCCCGATGCTTTCGGTCATGCCGAATAATCCTGAAGATATTGATACAACTGGAGAGGATCATATTTACGATTCGGTCTGTCATTTGTGTATGGCGAGGCCATTGAATTTTGACGATACGAAGAAGGTCTTAAAGCCTTTATCTACGATTTTCATTGATGCTTTGGAGAAGAAGGTTCCGGAGGACGAGTTTGGGGATTATATGGCTTCCGAGATGGACGAGTATGACAAGGCTATGAATGGAAGAAGCATGGAGTTGATATATGACAGAGTTACTTGAGGGAGTGATTCTGGCGGTTGTTTTGCTGGCGGTTGGGTTCTTTGCTGGGCGAAGAACAACAAGTCCGGTGGAAGGAAAGCAGTTTGACGTGGGGAAAATGCCGGTGTCTGACAATGATCCTTACCGGGACGCTTTGCTTAGTCCGGATGAAGTGATTAAGGACAGGGAATGAAAGTCATTTGCGAGATATGCAAGGAAGTGATTGCAACGGTTGAAATGAAGGACATGGCGATTCCTATGGTGGGGAGTATGTTTCGGTCTCCGGATAAGGCGCATGGGTATGATCCTCCGTTTCTTCCTGACACGACATGGGAGGATATGTTGTGCGGATATTGCAATCACAGGCCGTTTACCGAGAGAGACGGATTTTTGACGGAGAACGGTTACATGAAGATAGACGAAGCATGGAACACATATATTTGTGAAGTTTGCGGGAAGGAATGCAAGGGGAAAGGCGCGTTTGGAGCGCACATGAGGGTGCATAAGAAGTAATTAAAAATTAGGGTTCGTCCAAAGGTCGGCCAACCGGAGGATGACGAAAGAACAAAATTAAGCGGCTAGTAGGAGCCTACTCTCTTACTATACCGCTTTTTTTGTTGCCCTTGATAGAGGGGAAATGGCTGAAGAAAAAATATCCTACGAAGTTTTACCGCCGGAAGGAAGCAGTAATGTCGGGCTGAAAGTGTATTCCATTTTGGAAGACATTATTTCAGACAAGGAAACTAGAGGATTAATTAAACGGTGGAACAGGAATTACGAGTTAAAGCGAGGGAAGCATTGGAAGAACAAGAAAGCCAATGTTCCTTTGATTACTGCGAACCTGATTCACAAGCACCGGCTGAATACCATCAATTCCCTTACGGATAACAACCCGATTTTCAATGTTGCAAAGATAAATGATTCCGATGACATAGCGCAGGAAGTTTATGAAAACCTTCAAAGGACGGCGGAACATTGGTGGAATGAGCAGGAACAGCAGGACATATTCGAGTCTTCGGTAAACAATGGAGAGGATTACGGGATAGCCATTGAGAAAGTCATTTTCGACCCGGATATAGAGGAAGGCGGAGAGGTCGAGACGATTGTTGTTGATCCGTTTCATTTCGGTGTTTATCCAGTAAACTGGACGAATCCCCGTTATCTTCAAAAGAGCCTTGCCGTTCTGCATTACTACCCTATTTCGTTGAATGAAGCCAGAAGGCGTTGGCCGGACAAGGCTGCTTTGATCAAGCCGGACGAAGATATTTTGAAGGAACTGGGAGACGACCGAAAAGACATTAATCTTTCGGAGTCTGTCAAAGGCGGTTTGCTGACAACGTTTGCCTCAACGTCCACGAATTTAATCAATTTCCTGAAGGGCAATAATGACAAAGTTTCTGACGGAGACGACAGAGTTCTTCTGGTTGAGGCGTGGGTTCGGGATTACACGATGATCATTGATAAGACGGTTGAGCAATATCAGGGGCCGGATGGCGCATTTATTGAGAAGGTGACAGAAATATCACGTCCGAAGTATCCGGGGAATATTCGTCTGGTGTGTGTCTGCAATTCCGGCCAGCTAGTTTTAGAGGATCGCCCTAACCCAAATATCAATCCGCAGATGCCGGAAGAACAGGCCATGAAATGTTACTTGTGGGACAAGTTCCCGTTTTCTGCTGCCAATTCCATTAAAGACACGGCGTCAGGTTGGGGAATCAGTGATTTTGAAAACCTTGAAGACTTAAACGTCGAGTTTAATAAAGCCCTTTCACAACTGGTTTTAATGAAAGACAAGGTAAGTCGCCTGAAACTGATTAATCCGAAAACCTCCGGTGTCCCGAATGACGCCCTAACCAATTATCCTGGGATTTTGAATCCGGTAAACGCGCAGGAAGGGGCTGGAATCCGTTATCTGGATTATCCGCGAGTTCCGGCAGACCTTCAGAATGCAATCGCCTTGTTTAAGGATATGTTCTTTCTGGTTTCCGGATCGTTCGATTTGGACATGGCGAGGGAGCCGGGTCGTGCTGTGTTGGCTTATAAGGCCATTGCCGCCTTACTGGAACGTGTAAACACCATGATGAGGGGTAAGGTAAGGTCTTATTCACGGTTAATCAGGGAACGAGGCAGAATGTATCTCTCGATGGTTCAGAATTTCTACACGGAAGACAGGTGGATTACTTACCGAGACACGCAGGGAAATGACGCCTACAAGAAAGTCAACGGTCAGGATTTCAGGATTCCTTTCAAGCTTACAGTGGTGACAGGATCAACCATGCCTGTATCCAAGATTCAGTTGCGCGAGGAAGCGGTTGCCCTGTTTACGCAGGGCGCGATTGATCAGGAAGAATTGCTGGATCACTTGGAATGGTCAGGCCGGTCGGAAGTCATATCAAGAATGAAGCAGGGAGCCATAGGTCAGCTTACCGAGAAGATGATGGCATTGGGAATGCCGGAGCAGTTTGCAGAGTATATGAACGGTTTGGTTGGAATGAAGGATACGGATTTCAAGAGAGCCATTAGAGACGGTCAGGTTCCGAAGTTTGAGGAAGTCATGAAAGCGGTGCAGACCGGACAGCCTCCACCAGACCCGAAGGAAGAAACGGAAATCCTTTTAAAGCAGGCGGAAGCAAGAGCGAAGATGGCGGAAGCCGGAAGAATGGAAGCTGAGTCACAACTGGCGATTGAAAAGGCCATGACGGAGAAAGTCAAGCAGCAGGTTTCTCTTGCCGGGATCGAATACGATGCGGAGCAGTTGAAGATAGACAGGGCGAAGGTGGTTGCTGATTTACAGAAGGAAGAACGGGAGAATCGTTCTTTCGGCAACCGAATCAGGCAGGAGCGCGGGATGCAGTCTAATAATGTGGGTGAGGAATGATCGTAAAAGATTTTGAATGTAAGAAATGCAAGAAAGTTACTGAACACTTTGTTGACGCCAAACAGAAATCCGTCAGGTGCGAATGCGGAGGCATGGCGAAGAAAATTATCTCATTGCCGGGGGTGTATGTAAATTCAGAGAATCCGTCATGGCTTGCCGGAGTGTTGCAGGTTGTGGACAAGGAAGACAAGCGGGATCATGTGCAGGAGTTTATCAAGCATCCAACAAGAGAGAATTACAAACGCTGGATGAAGGTTGAGAAGATTCGTCCGGTGGATTGGACGGAGCATGGTGCGCCTCCAACATACAAGAAACCTTCCATGCCGGATATTGACAAAATAACCAAAGAACTGCACGATAAGTTACGGTCAAGACAGAGATTGGAGATATATGCTGAATCCTGAAAGCAA
>CAYWHV010000247.1:0-4364 GCA_964458045.1 uncultured Methanospirillum sp. | reverse complement strand
TAATTCAGGTGTTGTGCCTGGTGAGTATGATAAGCGGATTTGTTCTGTCTGCTTCCGCATCTGGACGGGACGGATGTCAGGATCCCCTCCTTGCAACACAAACTGACGAGAAGAAGATAATCACCGATAGTGCAGGAAACCTGACTCTGATCGATGAAGATACACAGGAAAAAGCAGATGCCCTTGCTGGGACCTGTCCGAAAGGATTCCATTGCAGTTGTCCTGACTGTCCGCTCTGGAGCGATTTAGACGAGGATAACTTCTGTGATCACGGAGAAGAGCCTGAAGAACTGGACGAAGAGTGATATCCGGAAACCACACCTCTCTCTTTTTTCCCAAGTTTCATATCTTTCATATTTTATCTATCACATTGATCACAGGTCTTCCTTCATCGCACCTGTGCAATTACTGGAAAAAGAAATTTAAGAGAGTTGACGGGTAAATGCACTCAGGTGATTCTCTGATCCGTTCCGGAGATTGGTATATACCTGGATTATATCCGGTCTGGTAGTATTGGCGATTGCCTTATCTAAATCTGCGATATCTGTCTCTTCAATTGCTATCCCTGCTTTGAGAGCATCAGTCAGAGATTGTGCTCCCTGCTCTGCCAGTGCATCTGCCAGAGCCTGAATGTCCGGATTATTATATCCTGATGAATAATTTCCGATCATGTCAGAAGGAACCTGATATCTGTCAAGGAGAAATTGCACTTCACTGGCATGGATTGTTTCGGCCTCTCCAATATTCCGGAAGATCGGAATTGCATACATCTCATACCACACCATGTAGAGATCATGGGCCATTTGTTCTTCTTCCCGCATGAAGAGGAGATCTGACCTTTCGGTATCAGAGAGATTCAGGTCTTGTGGCTCTGGAAGGATACTTATCTGATTTCCCTGGAATTGGTTTCCATACCCCTGTGAAGCGACTGATACGGGGAGTATGAGCAGAAGAGTTGTAAGGATAAGAGTAAGGAAGATAGTACTGTTTTTCATAATTCTCTCACCGCCTGTATGGCGTAAACCATCAATTGTCGTTTCCGGTATAAAAACCCAGGAGACACTCATGGTTATCCCCCCAAACCTTCTGGTTATCCGGTCTCCATCTTTTATTTTGATATCCGACGGGTGAGAACCCATTTTTTATGTACCCGCTCGCTCTTTAAAGCCCCGGTATCCCCGTTCCCTGAAGGATTCCGGATTTTCTGTATAAGCGTTTGGGTACCACTGATTATCATCCCGGCAAAGAAGGGAACAAAGACGATAACTATCGCGAACGTAGCAAGAACATGGTCCATCTCCCACCGGTCCTTTCCCAGTTCAGTAATGAGGTCGGTTATATGCTCTGTCCAGAAATATATGCCGACCACTACAATGGCCAGGGTGCATACTGCAGAGGCTGTGCCATATATGAGAAAAAACCATCCTTCTCTGCTTAACCGTGTCCGATTCCATCCCCATGATCGAAGAAAGGAGAATGCCCGTTCCCTGAGATCCGGGACTTCAAGGAGATCGGCAAGTGCATAATACCCGTCAAATTCAAGGAGGGGATTGAGGTTTATGAGTGCAACGGCAAAGGAGAGGAAGGCACCTCTCCAGAGGAGTGAACTTGCGTCGCTATCTGGAAACCCCATGACCAGAAGTGCACAGACGGCCCCGATAAGAAGGTTCACCGCTGGTCCTGCCAGGGAGACGATGATCCGTGATCTCCGGTCAGCCATCCAGATATCAGATGTATCAATATACAGACAGGGCATGCCATAATACAGGAGAAGACCTGCATCTCCAATCTCCCTCCCATAGACCTTGCAGGCAAGGGCATGACCAAAGACATGGAGGATTGCTGCCGTAATGAGGATCAGGTATACCGAAAGGACGGTGATCAGCTGTGAATCATCACCAAGGAGGATAGGGTAACTGGGGAGTGGTTCGGTTACGAGAAAATAGGTGAGCCCAAAGAGGCATAGCAGGGTGAATATCCATGGAAACCACCTGGACCGAAGTATCCACCCGACTTTTCTATCAACGGCGTCAAACATAATGTGCATACCAGGGAGCGGGATACACAGTTCCCAATAATGGGATATCCAGTTCTCACCCCGGCCCTTATTTCCTGATTGTGGATTTTCATTGTTTCCGGTATGAAGAAATCCTTCATGGTGAAGTGATGCCAGGAGCTGGTCTTCGTCTCTGTCGGAATCTGATGGTGGAAGAGTAGGTGATTCCGGTGTGGATGGTGATTGTGTGCTTCCTTCACGAATCCTTTTCCAGACCGGGTATTCTGCTTCGGTCAGACGTATGTAGGTTTTTTTCACCGGATGGCGTAAGATCCAATACCGTTCACCTTTCCGGGAGGTAAATGAGGCTACTTCGATATTCTCCGATGGGATAGAATGCTGGTAATTGGTATCCTCTGCTGGCATGGTTATGGGGCGGATATCATCTCAGGTGTGCTCTGTATCATGATTATCCTGAGTGAGACCCGTTATTTGCTCTGGTGTTGATTTTCTGATAGAAAGAAATTGAAATAGCAGCGATACACGTGAAATGAGAAAAAAGAGGATCAGGCTGTTTCTGCGGTTTCAGCCGTTTCATCTTTGTTTCTGAAGAGATGGTTCGTTGCAATAATCCCGGCTTCATCTCCTTCAGCATTCTCAATGTAGATGATCTCTATCTCATCCGGACCGATGATATCTCCAAGCGAAATACCCTGATCATGCTCAAGAATAACGAATTCAGTGCCACTGAGTTCGACAATGCCCGCGAGTTTTTCCGAGCGATAGGTCCCATCCTTGTTCAATATCTGAATATCACCATAAAATACCCTTCCCTTCTGTTCGGATATGTTCATTATGATCGAGTCATCAGGACCTTCGACAATTCCACGTTCCTCATGGTGTGCAATGCCAGATCCCGTCCATGTTCCTACCATATCGGGAGTTTCAGCAAAAGCGATGCCAGTCAGGGCGATTATCGCCAACAAAAGAAGCAAACCAGAAAAGACTTTCGTCATAATGAGTACATGGTAATGGTATGATATATATGTTCCCTCAATGGGAATAGCAGGTATCTTGTCTCTAAAGTGACATCGGTGATATTTTTCACAGAGAACTAACCGATTGAACCCCCTAGTTTTCCTTATATGAGTACTGGAGCGTTTTTGAAACTCTTAAGAATAAAATTGAAAGCAAGTGTGTTGCTTAAATCACTCGAGATTTTAACGGAGCACCATCTGCAGTAGTAGAGGCGAAACAGACCTGGTAATAAATATATGTCGAAGAGACACAGGCAGAAGAATATGTAGATGATAATCGGCCTCATCTTGAAAGAATATTTTAATCTTTCTTTAAATGGAAAGAAGAAAAAGCTCTGGGAACGGAATTAGACTGATTTTATGACCTTTCCCCGTTTTTATTCACGACGGGACCGGGAGTGGATAAAAATCTAAAAAACTCGAAATGAATACTTCGGTTTATCCATAGGTCTACGGTAGAAATGACTCATCATCTATCATGAGGATTTCAGTTTCACGGATAAACTCTTCTTTAGATAAGGAAAGAGCTGGTACATTATACTCTTTGAGTCTGTTCAAAAACAGAACACGGGAAATCCCGACCATCCTGGCAGCGGCTCCGGATGACAACCTACCCATTTCATAGCGTTTTACTGCTGCCAGCATCCTGATCTCACTTTCAATATCCTGCGGTGAACAATTCAGTGCCATGATAGTACTATTAGGTTTTACTTATGATGCTAAAATTATCCCCTATGAAAACCAAATGTATAAGTCTGATTGGATTATGAGTAAAACAATTATCACGGTGGTCGGAAAGGACACGGTCGGAATTATCGCAAAAGTATGCACCTATCTGGCAAATAACCAGATTAACGTCGAGGATATCTCTCAGACGATTGTCCAGGGATACTTTAACATGATGATGATCGTCGACACCGAACGCTCCTCCAAACCCTTCTCAGATATGGTAACTGATCTCGATACACTCGGTGATGAGATCGGGGTAAAGATCAGGTGCCAGCGTGAAGATATTTTTACAAAGATGCATAGAATATGACCGGAAATCACATGATAAATATCCTTGAGGTCAACGAGACAAACAATATGATCGAGCAGGAGAAGCTTGATGTCCGGACGATAACCCTTGGCATCAGCCTTCTTGACTGCTGTGACGCTTCCCTCGATGCCTTAAACCAAAAGATATATGCAAAAATCACCAGGCTTGCCAAAAACCTGGTCTCAACCGGGAGAGAGATAGAGCTCGAATATGGGATACCCATCGTCAATAAGAGAATATCAGTAACTCCCATTGCACTCATCGCCGGACCTGCCTGCTCATCTCCTGAAGA
>CAYWHV010000246.1:0-4375 GCA_964458045.1 uncultured Methanospirillum sp. | reverse complement strand
GATTCAGTTTGGCATTCACCAGTTCAACAGATGCCTGGGCGGATTTGAGATCGGTGATATCAATAATGACAGCAACAACACCGTTGATACTCCCGTTGGTCCCTTTGAGTGGGGAGTATCGACCTCTCAAAAACCGTTTCCTCGGACTCTCACCTGCCTGTTCAATCTCTTCATTGAACGGGACCTCCCGACCACTTAATGCACGGGTGATAAGAGGCATGTGGCGTTCAAACCGGACATCCTGGCAGAAATCCTCGTAGGTATGTCCCTCAATGGCCTCTGGGTTCAGACCGAATGATGAACTGAAACTGGCATTTGCAAGAAGAATCCGGCCTTCTTCATCAAAACAGATGATTGATACCGGCACCGTGTCAATAATTGAGCGAAGCAGTCCCTTATGGGAGCGAATCTCATCCTCTGCAGTTTTCCGCTCACTGATATCCCTGACCGTAGCGATGACGCCGATGATATCGCCGCTGGAATCACGGAAAGGCGTGTAAATGATGGAAACCCATCCGCTTTTTCTGGTTTGTGGTATCTGGTACCAAACATCCTGTGAGAGAGATTCAGATCCGTTCAGGGCTTTTTCGAGAAGTCCCTGGAGATCATCACCTTTCAGCAGGGGAAGAAAATTCAGGGCAGGTTTTCCCAGCACTTCCTCTTCTGGAATACCAGTGAGTATTTCCATGAACCGGTTCCAGACCCGGTAGTTGAGATGGGTATCATAAACGATGATTCCTTCACTTACACTGGATAAAATCTCCTGAATACACTGGTTTCGTGCTGAGAGAGTCGATTCAATCTCCTTGAGGTATGTGATATCATGCATCGTGGTGAGGAGAACTGGTTTTTCATTCCAGTTCAGGGTGCAGACTGAAAAAAGACCGGTGATATAGGTCCCATCCTTTCTCCTGATTATCATCTCCTTTTCCAGGGGAGATGCCAGTTCATTCAGGCCTGTAACTAATCTCTTCCGGTCTTCTGGATCTTTAAAGATATTCAGATCAAGAGAGGTTTTCCCGATAACCTCTTCATGCTGGTACCCGAGTGTCTGCACAAAAGCCTGGTTGACCTCGATAAACTCGCCGGTTTCCGGAGCGGTAAGGCTCATCGGAATGGAGTTTTCGGTGAATATCTTCCGGTATATCTGATCATGCATCCGGTGAGCCTTATGGCAGTCTCTCCTGTTTTGAGCCGATTTTATGATAAGTGCAGAAAGATTCTCTCTCCATGATAAAGAGGCGAAATCGATTCGGAAATATCCGTCAACAAGGGGAAGGAGATCATGCTGAAATGGTTCTTCACAGGGGCAATGGAGGATAACAGCAGAAGGCCAGTTTGTTCTGATCTTTTGAATCTGGTGAGATATTTCTTCATGACCCGGTTCATTCACAACCAGGATACCTGCAACTTCAGGAAATTTCTTATGAGCAGCATGATCCGGTATCAGTATTGTATGGATATGGATCATATCTGACTGAATACCTTCCCGTATTAGTCTGGATATATCGTCCGGATATCCGATCAGGAGAACGTGGAGGGCATGGCTAGTTTGATTCATTGCTGCTATCAGGAAAACTCCTATCCCTTCATAATTGAACTCAATGTTTATAGATTTTTCAGTCTGCTCATCGTAACGTTGGGTTTATAGTATAATGCGAATCTGTTTGAGATAATTCAGAAATATTCGCTTAAACTATGCAGTGCATTCAGAATGTATGCCTTGAAATAATCTTCTTTTCAATCTGATTATTCCAAGACATATTGAAAGGAACTCGAATATCTGAAAAGATTCCGTCATGTAATCGGTCATCGCCTTTTGGTACGAAATTACCGGTTTTATGAACCTCTTCATTCAGCTTTGATGTGCACAAGCCCATTGTCCGATTCCACACATAAGGAATCCGCATGCGCTGAGAAATGAGACCGGTTTCAGATTCATGCCATATAAAATTGGATTTCCAAGCAGATATCCAAGGATGAGAATCGCCCCGGCAAGTAAAATGATTACTGTGAGGAAGGAAGCATATCTGACCCGATGTCTGTTTGCGTACAGGCCCAATGCGGTAATGAGGAATAAGAGAGCACTTACCGGGGACATAGAGCTCTCGGGGGCAATCAGGAATATCTGATCTGATGAATGGGTATACCAGTGGATTACTCCGGATTTCCCAAACGTATGAAAGAGAACCACCCATATTCCTATAAGAGCGGGAGGAATAAGGAGGACATCCTGAATAATGAGAAACCGTGGATCCTGTATTCCATATTCAGCAAGATAGAGACTTATTCCCAGGAGGATAAAAAGGAGTGCAGAAATAGGTGCCATTGTCACACTATCCGGAATTATCGTGACGAGGGTTCGTGAGGATAATGCCCATCCAGATAATCCCAGAATTCCGATACTGACGATCACCACCGCCCAAAATCCGGTGTGATATATGATGGATGTATCCGGGTCCTGGTGAAGGGGGTCTTTCATAATAGTATTATTTCGTAATGATCTGGCATCCGGAATTTAATCGCGATTCCAAAATCCCGGTTTCCTGATCTTTTGATATTACCTTTCAGGGTGTACTTTATATGTCTTATACCCGTTCAGCCCAAGCAACACATTTTTGACCTTTTCTGACTTGAGTGATCCCAGGTCAAGTTTCTGTATACAGGCATCTATCTTTTTTACAGCATGAATAATCGTTTCCTGCTCTTTGATATCAGTTTCCTCACAACATGACATGATAACTGATAAGGGATTTCTGATCTGGTCTCCGATCGTTGCTATCTGGTGAAGGTTATCATCAATCTGGGTTACTGCCCGTTTCAGTTCATCCATCGCCTGTTTCCGAAAGGTGATATCACGACAGATGATGAGACAGAGCCTGGTTCCATTCTCTTCAAACAAGTGAGCACTGAGTTCGACCGGGATGACATGCCCGTCTTTTGCGATATGCTCGCCTTCAAAGGTCAGATGCTTTTTTTCAAGCAATGCGGTCATGAACTCCTGGTAATGGGCAAACTGCCGTGCGGTATCGATTTCAGCCATATGTTTGCTGAGCAGTTCCTCATGTGAATACCCAAGTAATGAGGAGGCAACGCCATTTGCCTCAAGAATTCTGCCAAACTCACCGGTGGGGGTTATCTCATGCAGTATTATGGCATCGTTTGCATATTCAAAAAGGCTCTTATATCGTTTTTCAGAGATCCGAAGTGCCTTATTCAGGCTCTCCAGTTCGGTCAGTTTCTTTTCAAGCTGGTGAATCAGTCGTTTATTGTGCTCAGAGAGGTACTCATTCTCTCCAAGGATGATAGTCTTTGGTCCGGTCTGTTCTTCTGGAATATCATGGATAAGGTCACGGATTATTGTGATAAACTCTGCCGGATCGGTGGGTTTTACAATAAACCGGTCAGCCCCAAGACTTTCGGCAAACTCCCGGTCCTTTTGTTCGGTGTATGCAGCGGTGTAAAAGACGAATGGGATCCTGGCCAATTCGGGATCCTTTTTCACCTCACGGCAGAGTTGGAATCCATCCATCTTCGGGAGCAGGATATCAGAGATGATGAGGTCCACCGGTTCAGTCCGCAATTTTTCAAGAGCCTGTGTACCATCTTCTGTAGAGAGTACCGAATAGCCATATCCGTCCAGAAGTTTTTCAAGCAGGTACCGGTTGATATACTGGTCATCAACTATCAGAACATTCATTGCAATTTCATTCCTGGGTTTTAAAGTGAACTTTTATCTGATCTACAAACGTAGCCGGATTAATCGGTTTTTCAATATAATCCGTCGCCCCTGCAGCCAGTATCCGCTCCTTGTCTCCGGCCATGGCATATGAGGTTACCGCAATAATCGGGATGGTATCAATCCCAGGGGTGCTCCGGAGGATACGTGCTATCTCATACCCGTCCATTTCAGGGAGCTGTATGTCAAGGAGGATGATATCAGGGTTCTCCTCTTTTGCTTTCTGGATTCCGATAACTCCGTTTTCTGCTTCTATAACGGTATATCCGTTTGATTCAAGCAAAAAATGGATGAGGTACATATTTTGTTCATTATCTTCGATGACGAGGACTTTGTGACTCATGATAACCCTTTTCCTTCTGGCAAAATGACGGTAAATTCACTTCCCTTTCCCGGCTCACTGGTGACTGTAATGGTTCCCCCATGTAATTCCACGAGTTTTTTACAGATGGATAGTCCAAGGCCGGTTCCTTCATGCTTCCGGGTTGTTCCGGTATCTATCTGCTGGAAGGGCCTGAATAGTAATTTCATCTCTTCACTGTCGATCCCGATCCCGGTGTCTGATACGGCTATGTGCACTCTCTTCTCCTGTTTGAAACTCTTCACGCCGACATATCCCTGTTCGGTGAATTTTAT
>CAYWHV010000245.1:0-4379 GCA_964458045.1 uncultured Methanospirillum sp. | reverse complement strand
GATAAATAAAGACTGAATCTCAAAAAAATTCATATTCTGCAAGGGATATAAACGAGGAATATATTGAGAGGATTTACAGAAGGAGCGGTTACCCATGAATCATGAATGAGTTCAGGATTTTCAAAATAGGAGAGAATTTGTCTCATTATATACCTACATCGGGTCCAATCCTATACATGTGTCACAGGTACATTATTATTCATCGTAAAACGGGCAAATACGTATTTTCTTGAAAATATCCATCACGGAAGAATTGCGGTGATGATGGAGGAGGAAATAGAGAAGTTACCCCTCAAGACTTGTGGGCAATAACTATTGCTGACACGTTGAGATCCAATACGATCCAGTATAAGGGTGAGATCTGGATGTAATTTTCACCAAGGACTATTCAGGATTTTTTCAAATGGGTCATATCCAGAACAAAAGCAACTCCTTGAGTCCGATCATTATCAAGCATGGTTCCCGCACAGACTACAGGGACTCTGGTTCCATCTTTTCTGATGTATTCCTTCTCATATGGCTTATTATGCACACCAGTTTCCAGAAGTTCGGCACCAGCTGCTACATCGATAGAAGCATATTCTGTGGGCGTTATGGTAAATCCATTGAACAGACCTGCATTCAGATCATCCCGCGTATATCCAAGCATTTCAAGAAATGTATCATTGGCATCAGTTATACTTCCATCACTATTCCAGAACATTACTCCGAGTAACCCGGAATCATAAACCGAGCGTAACCTTCTTTCGCTTTCCTCCAATGCAAGCTCAGCCATTTTGCGGTCATTAATATCCAGGCTTGTTCCTTCTATAATGATATTACCATGTTCATCAGACATGACCTTTGCACTAATAGAGCCCCAGATAATACTTCCATCCTTCCGATAAAAGCGTGCTTCAAAGTTCTCGATAAAACCCTGCGTCTGAAGTAACCGGAAGGCTTCTTCTCTCTCTTTGGGATCTGCATAGATCTGTGTTCCGATATCGGTGACCGATTGAATCAGGTCTTCTTCTGAATCATATCCTAAATACCTGACTGCCTGTGGATTTGCACTGATGTATCGACCTTCAGGGGTTGATTTAAACAATCCTATGTAAGCATTATCGTATATCTCACGATACTTCTTTTCACTCTCCTGCAATGCAGATTCCCGCTCACGTTCCAATGTCATATTGTGAAGAGTCCCAATAACGGCAGGACGGTTCCGGTATAATCCGGTCCCAACGGAGAGCATCACCGGTATATGAGTACTCCCATCTTTATGGAGGAGTTTGAATTCATATGATTCCTGAAGTCTTTCTCCAGCCAGTCGGCTCCGTTGCCGGTTCATAACCATTTCACGGTCTTCCGGTGCAATGAGGTCAGGAACAGACATTCCGATCGCTTCTTCCTTCGTGTATCCCATCATTCCGGCAAGGGTATCATTACACAGCAGAAGAATCCCGTCCTGTGATAGGAACACTCAGTCCTGGATGTGATCAATTAAAATCCGCTCCTGTTCCTCTGATTGCATGAGGGCATCTTCTGCCATCTTCCGGTCAGTAATATCCTGGCCGACTGACTGGTACTGACTTACCAAACCATCCTGACTAAAAATGGCCCGATTATTCCACCGCTGCCATCGGGTTGTTCCATCAGGCCTTTGTATCTGATATTCAATGGAAGAATACGGGCTTTCTGTGGTGAGTGAGGAGAGATGCTGTTTCATTCGTATGACATCATCTGGCACCATGGAGTGAGAGTATGGCTGATCAAGCCATTGATCTTTTTCAAGATTATAGTACCGGCAGTATGCATCATTTACAAAGGTGAGTCTGCCATCAGGCAGGAACCGGCAGATGAGTTCGGTCTGATCCTCTACAACCGCACGATACCGCTCTTCACTCTCCTCAAGGGCCGATTCTACCCGTCTCTTCTGAACGGCAAGTCCGACTTTATGAGAAAGCTCAGCAAATAATGATACCGAATCCCCCCCTTTCTGAAGGTAATAATCTGCCCCTTCGTTCAATGCCTGGATAACGATCTCTTCACGACCACGACCGGTAAAAAGAATAAATGGGATGTTGTTTTTTGATCCCCGTACCTGTTTTAAAAATTCTATCCCGTCCATCCCGGGCATCTGGTAATCAGAGATGATAGCATCGTAGTTGCGTGATTGTAATAGGTCTAGTGCTGCTTTTGCTGATGTGATAGTATCAACCCTGAATAGTCCCTTCATCTCCAGAAAAACCTTCCCAAGTTCAAGAAGGTCTCTTTCATCATCAACATACAGGATGGATATCATGATAGATGGTTTGAATACATTCCCAGAGGTATGATTGAATTACAGATCCATAATTCTTTCTTTTGCTATATTCCTGAGTAAACCGATGAGTTCTCATCAATTTTTTCGATATCACTGAAAAGTAACGAATTTTTAATACTATGCGTATAACACAGATAGTTACTGAAAAAGTTCTTACCCCTCACCAGAGTGTCTCCTGGGTAAAAAAGAATCCGGATAAAGTAAATGAATTCGTCTTTCATTTTAGCATCACAGAAGAATCTTTGAGAAATGAAAATAAAGATCTATGTCGTTATACATACTGAAATGATATATTATAAATAATCGAACGTGAGGAATAATGCAATCAAAAACTGAAAAATCCAGTGAAATTGCAGATAACAGGATTATCACAATAAGAAAAGATAATGAAACGATATCTGATGTAATTATCCGGTTATGTAAAGATCCGGAAGAACCGGAAATCATAACATATTTAAATCGGGTTCCTGTTGAGGATCGTTTAACTATAGCAGATTCTGTCTTAAAAAGTAAAAAAGAATTAGATAATGGAAATATACGGACTTTTTGATATGACCTTTTTAACGTATTAATGCAGCCATTCAGGTAAGGTTAGTTTTTTTCACGAAAATCAGGATTGGTGTTAATCCTCAAGGGTTTTCATTTCTCGAGCAAGGTCATCCATACTCTGACGAAACAAACTCTGTCTCTCTGTTGTGTAATTGCCGGTACCTGTATAATATATCCGGATAAACCGGGCGGTATCAACCGGCCCTAATTTCTCAATGAGTGCAGATATCCCCTCGTATTGTAGTTGTGCAATCGGTTTCATATGTATTCGTTCACCCTCTCATGGCATCCCACTGGATTATCTATTCTGTTTGCTGTGGAATAGGTAGGGCATTTCAGACTATTACTTATCTGATCATCATGAGAGAATAAATTCCATCACGAGGAATCACATGAATTATTCTCTGAATCTGAATATTTCTCAGGTTCCTTTCTCGTATCATCTTCAATTTGCCTCAGAATATCCTCAAATTCTAATTCCGCATCTCTGTCAGAGAGCTCTACACGGTGAGCATTATATATCTGATACTGTTCCCGTGCATGTTCACGTGCCTGTTCCATACTGATCTTCCCTGCATGTTCCAGGATTGCCCGTTCTTGAAAGGTGAGAAACCGATCCAGTTTTTCCCGCCAGTCTTTCATATACACCGGAGTTTTCCGTATCGCCTGGTCTTCGGCATAATCCAGCCACATGACCACAAGCCGGTTTAGTTCTTCAATTTCATCAGACTTCAGGTAGTTCTTTGCAACCGTAACATCGGATTGCCTGACAACTGCTCCCCTGAAACTGGTAAGTCCCATGTTTGGCTTTGTTGCATCTGCTCTCTCTGCAATGAGTTCTGCAGCGGTTTGTCCGGATATTGCATAGTGGATTTTATTCTGCACGGTTTGAAAGAACTCTTTGCTAGTCGGGGCCTTGGGATCGTAATCGATGGAAAGGGTGTATATCTCCTTTACTTTCTGATAAAATCGTTTCTCTGAAGTCCGGATATCCCGGATTCGCTCAAGGAGTTCATCAAAGTAATCAGCCCCAAGGGTTTTCCCTTCCTTGAGACGGTCATCGTCCATGGTAAACCCTTTGACCAGGTATTCATGGAGTCGTTCTGTTGCCCATCTCCGAAACTGTGTTCCCCGATGACTTCTGACCCGGTACCCGATGGCGATAATCATCTGAAGATTATAATGGGCTATTTTTCGGGAAACATCCCGATTTCCTTCTTGTTGAACTATTAAGTAATCCTTAATAGTTCGTTCTTCGGTCAACTCTCCGTCTTTCAGGATATTGTTGATGTGGATGTTGATATTTGGTATGGTGGTCTGATAGAGGTCAGCAATCTGGGCCTGGGTCATCCAGATGGTCTCACCATCAATGAGGAGAGAGAGTTTTGTTTTCCCGTCCTCTGTCTGGTACATGAGGAGGCTTTGGTCAGGAAGGGTGGTCACGAAACGGACTCCTCGTTTTTCATAGTTTCTTTTTCCCGGAGTAACCGTTCCACATCTTCGTGAAACAGGGATTGAATGTGAG
>CAYWHV010000244.1:0-4397 GCA_964458045.1 uncultured Methanospirillum sp. | reverse complement strand
TGATACGGATTATTTCATCTTCGCTTATGGTGATACAAGTGCGGGAGAACGAATTATTGACTCGCAGTATGCTTCAGGCACATTATATGTAGCAGAAGGCTGGAATGGAAAGAAGCTCTTCGGAGTAAACTTTGCCGACGGGAGAATCAAGGGCTATGGACTATCCATGGGAAACAGGGAGAAGACATTTTTTGTCCAATGTGTCAGAGGAAACACAGGATATGGAAAGAACAATTTTGTCAACAACGGGGATGGCACCATTACTGATCAGGCAACCGGCCTTGTATGGTCACAGACAGACAGTGAAACAGGCATGAACTGGAAAGACGCCCTCTCCTTTGTTCAGACAAAAAATGCAGAGAATTATCTTGGATATAATGACTGGAGACTTCCGAATGCAAAAGAACTCCAGAGTATAGTTGATTATACCAGAGCCCCTGAAACAACGAATTCTCCTGCCATAGACCCGGTTTTCTCCTGCACACAGATCACCAATGAAGCAGGGCAGGCAGATTACCCATTTTACTGGACAGGGACTACTCATACGTCATGGAACGGGATGGGAAGTGCGGCGGCATATGTATCGTTTGGCCGGGCAATGGGATTCATGGAGGATTCATGGCAGGACGTTCATGGTGCTGGTGCCCAGCGAAGTGATCCCAAGGTTGGGAGCGCTACCAATTACCCAGAAGGTCACGGTCCACAGGGAGATGCAATACGAGTGACTAATTATGTCCGCCTGGTTCGAAATATATAAACAATATCTTTTTTTACCAGAAACCTGTATCATTAAACGATTCTAGATATTATATTCTCGGAGAGACCATAACAGGAATAACAGATAAACACGGGATGTATAGAAAAACACATTTAGTTGAGATTAAATTTGAATTTTAAGGGGGCGTATTGTGATAACAAAAAAAATTTGGGAAACAAAATATACTTCTCCAAAGGATGCAGTGCGGGTTGTGGGAATACACAAGATAACTCAGGAAGATATTCTTGAACATCAAAAATTATCAGAAAAATTAAGAAAGAAATATGGAAAGTACATTCATTAATATATTTTATTAACTTTAAATTATTTATGCCATATAAATTTAAATCAAATTTTTAGAAATGTTAGCATAATTACAATAACAAGGGAGACTATTATTATCCCGCCAATGAGAACCTCTTTCTTCTGATAAAACGGCATCATTGCGGATGCCTTTCCCGTTCCGGTTCTTTTGGTGCCTTTCTTACCCGGCAATCCGGACTTTTTCCATTCGGCAAGATTTTTGCATGCATGATTAAAGGGCAGCCGGTGCTTCGGGCAATAAACTCCTCCACAATAATTACAAGTAAATGCAGACCCGCCGGATATCTCTTCTCCACATATTTCACATTTCATAACGAAAATTCCATGAAATTATTCATGAGTCACTGCAGGTTCTGCTTGCGATCCAGCTAATGTCGCTGAGTAATTGAAAACTCCCATCGACATACCTGGCATTCTACCTTTTTTTCGGATTATTTCTAATGATTTCACAGTGTTTTCCTCTAGAAACTCCTGACCACAAACATCACAAATCAGGATGGGGACTCCAGTAATTACTGTCACAACACCTTCTTTTTCATACGATTTAGTAATGAATTCATTTTTGAGATTCCCCTTTTTACAGTACATGCATTTCATGTTACCTTCTCCTTAAAAATTCCTCATCCCAGCGCTCCGTATCAGGATAATACACTGTAATAACGTGTTGAATATCTAATTTATTATTAAATCCTACTACAACATGGATATATCTTTCATGAAAACGATGACAATATAATGCTGCCGGGAATGGATATACATCTTCATAAGATTCTATCAATTTTCCTTCATGAATGCATTGTTCTACTTCATCCGCGGTTATATCAAGAAGGTCCATTTTTTCATCGGCATGATTTGAATAGGTAATCATAGTAAATACGACTGAATATCCCGATCGATTCTCCTCTGATGAACGAACGTTTCACCGGTTATGGTATCTGCATCCGGGCTGAACAAATGCTTCTCAAAATTTCCCTGTGCTTTTGCATGGTCGGTTGCGTAACAGTATACACACCCATGCAGACAGGTATCATACTGCCCGATGTCCTTGCTTTTGACACACCTGCAGGCAGGACGCTGACCGGGATCCTTACCCGGATGAGCATCAAGGTACCGGATGAGGGCACTATCATGCTGCCCAATCGTTCGAAGCAGAGCATCATCAACACATTTGTTATGTCCAATCTCCGGACCATATTCGGCGTCATCAGCACAGGATGCAAGCGAAATACCCCAAGACCGGTTCATCCTGACAATACCCTCGATAAATTTTTGCTTCTCATCAGGATCAGGAGTCCGAAACTGCCAGATTCCGGCCTGCTTTTTCACCTTTGAATAGGACGTATCCACAAAACTGAAGACAAATTTTTTTGTATACGGTGCAATCCGCTCCCCAATATACGCAATTCTGGAAAGGAGGGTATCCATGTCAAGGGTCCGGGT
Source organism: uncultured Methanospirillum sp. (assembly GCA_964458045.1). Taxonomy (GTDB): domain Archaea; phylum Halobacteriota; class Methanomicrobia; order Methanomicrobiales; family Methanospirillaceae; genus Methanospirillum. Next base: position 1,876 of record CAYWHV010000244.1, on the reverse strand, counting down.
GAGAAGCACCGGGTCAAACCGCCATATCACCCGGTCTTTGCCAACCCGTTCAGATAACCTGATGAATGTGGATATCCGTTCATCTAGGGGAGGAACACCTGGTTCAAGACCTTCCGGTCCGTAATCTGTGAGGGTAATCTGAAAGTAATAGACAAAACCCCGGCGGTCCAGTTCATCAAGATGCGGAAACATGGGCAAGGGATTTTTACTCCAGAATACAATCGCCCGGGTGTCTTCAAATGATACGTAGTACGGGAGATGGGGATTGAAACTGTTTACCCAACGGACATACCCTTTTCTGAGCCGGTGAATGAACCAGTCAGCGTAATATGCAGGAAGGTCGGTTGCCCGGCTGGCAGAGATTATGACCGGGCATACTGCAGATACCTGGATTCCTTCATCGGTGAGAAGCGGGCGTTTTATTTCAGCCATGGAAACACAGGATGGATAGATTATTCCCTGACAGGAATCGGACCTTCATACCGCATCGGCGTATACCCGTTCATCTTTGAAAACCCGAACCGGCGGTAAAAGTATTCAGTCTCCGGGGCTGCGATAATCCCAATCCATCCGATACCGGCATGCATGCATATAGTCATGAGTTTCTTTACAATCGCCGTGCCTATTCCCTTCTCACGCCACTCAGGAAGGACGACAATATCCTGCAGGTATGCATCTGAAACCCCGTCAGAGATGATCCGGCCCATCCCAATCCACCGGTTATCAGGCCCGATTGCTGCGACAAATGCATAACTATGCTTTACTATCGCACAGAGAATTGAGTCATCCCATTCCTCTTCCCACCAGTCTCCTGCACGAAAAAGGGCCCGGACCTCATCTACCTGACATTCATCTACTGTTTCAACCGTATACTCATCAGGCAGGAGTATCCCTCCCGGTCAGGGCTACCACATACCCGGATATAATCCCGTCTGCTCCGGTGATGGTGCCCAGGCTGAGCATGACCGGGATGCGGGTTCCATCTCCCTTTTTCAGGAATATTTTGTCAGGCATGGTAACCTGCTGCGGTGAAGGGTTCAGGGAGATGAGACTATCAAGCCGGGTTCTGATAAGTGAATCGACAGAGATCCCCAGAAGATCGCAGGCTTTCGTATTCCCTCCGGAGATCATCCAATCTGGTGTTAGGAACAGACAAGGAGTATCATCTGGAACCCCGGATTCCAAGGGTGGGGAGAGATGTGGCATTAGCCTTCTGCGGAGATCATGTTTGTGCAGTGAGAGCTCGATGGTTGAATAGAGTTCCCGGTCCCTGAAGGGTTTGATAAGATAACCGGATGGCTGAACGGCGATTGCCCGCTGCAGGGTGGCTTCATCAGAATGAGCGGTGAGGAATACCACCGGAATATCATATAAATCATGGATCCGATCCGCTGCCTCTATCCCGTCTATCTCCCCCTGAAGCATGATGTCCATGAGAACCAGGTCAGGACGGACCATGCCGGTCTTTTGAATTGCATCTTCTCCCCTGGTCACCTGCCCTGCGATTCCGTATCCAAGTCTCTTCAGCGTCTGTGCAAGTTCCATGGAGATGACCATCTCATCCTCGACGATCAGAATCTGGTGCCCGGATGTCATGCTCCCTCTCCCATGACTGCACCATCAGGTACTGGTGTCTTTTTCAGCGGGAATGTCAGTGTGCAGGTCATTCCTGAGCCTGACTCAAAATGGACCGTTCCCTGAATCTGTGTGGTCAGGTTCCTGATGAGTTCAACCCCCAAGGTTGTCTGGTTATCAGGATTAAAACCCTCAGGAAGGCCACAACCAGTATCATGATACCGCACCATCCCTGTCTGCTCATCCCTTCCAATCTGAACCTGTATTGTCCCATTCCCGGTATCAGGGAATGCATGCTTGA
>CAYWHV010000243.1:0-4459 GCA_964458045.1 uncultured Methanospirillum sp. | reverse complement strand
TTGTCCTCTCTTTTGCGTTTCTTCACATAATCACCCATGGATGATTCAGGCAGTAGAATAGATTTTGTTTGTACAAATAAATATTTTGGGCGGGTATTGATCCAAGAGGGGCTGATTGTTAAATTAAACCAGCAATTAACTTTGTTGATTGGTTTAATCCATTAAACCTCTGTTTCTCCAGTCGAAGTTCAAAAAGTATGATGAGATATCATCACGAAACAAAAAAAATTTTATGCTAATAACCTGACCAGAAGAGCTTTCTGAACATGTAATCTGTTTTCTGCCTGGTCCCATACCGCACTGGCTTTACTATCTATCACATCATCGGTGATCTCCCAGTTCCGATGTGCCGGGAGACAATGCATCACAATGGCTCCTGGTTTTGCACAGGCCATCAGTTCAGCATTCACCTGGTACGGCATGAAGATCTGTCTTCTCCGGTCAATCTCCTCTTCCTGCCCCATGGATATCCAGGTGTCGGTCATGACCACATCAGCATCGGCTGCGGCTTCCCGTGGATCGGTTACAATCCTGACCTTTGCTCCCATCCGGAGTGCTTCAGTAACAACATCCTCCCTTGGAGCAAATTCTGATGGTGAGCCCACGGTAACCTCCATCCCGGTGAGAATGGTGCTCAGAATAAGTGACGTACAAACATTATTCCCGTCACCAATCCAGGCAACCTTTACCCCTTCGGTTCGAAAAAGACATTCTTCTATGGTCATGATGTCGGCCAGGATCTGACAGGGATGTTCCCGGTCGGAAAGGCCGTTGATCACCGGAATGTCGGCATGGGTCGCAAGTTCTATGACCTCATCATGGCGGTTTGCCCGGATCATGATAGCGGATACAAACCTGGACATAACGCGGGCAGTATCACGAATCGCCTCTCCCCGGCCAAGTTGCATGTCCTTTGGATTCAGGAACAGGGCATGACCACCCAGTTCAAACATCCCGGTCTCAAAGGAAATCCGGGTTCTGGTCGATGATTTCTCAAAGATCATCCCCAGGGTTTTGTGTGCAAGAACAGGCGTCTGTATACCTACTCTTCGCTCTTCCTTTAATTTTCTGGCATGTGCGATAAGGTTTGCCAGTTCTTCCCGGGAGACATCAAGAATGGATAAGAAATCTTTCTTCATCTGATCTCCTTCATGTGGGAAATTCTCTTGTCAAGGACTGTTCTGGTTCCGATATCAGAGCGGTGTCTGACCGGACCCTGAACGGCAGATGCAGCCTCTTCCGCGATCTTCTCTGCCTCTTCCAGGGTATCGCCGATACCAACATAGGCCATGGTCCGTGAACTCTGGGTAACCAGGAATTCTCCGTCCCGGACAATACTTGCATAATAGCAGAGTGCCTTGTTATCCGGTCCTGGAATCAGTTTACCACCGGAGACTGGGTTATCCGGGTATCCTTCCGGCACAAGATACTTGCAGACGGTTGCTTTTTTCGCAAATGAAACCTCTGCTTTGTCAAGTGTCCCTGCCGTAATTGCCTGAACAAGGGTGGTAAAGTCACTGGTGAGTAATGAAAGGACGTTCATTGCCTCCGGGTCCCCAAACCTGGCATTGAATTCGATAACCATCGGGCCCTGTGCCGTGTTCATGAACTGACCGTATAATATTCCCACGTACGGTGTTCCCTCAGCGGCAAGTGAAGCAACGGTCTGTTTCATAATGGCAAACGCCTTTTGGTAATCCTCTTCGGTGACAAAGGGGAACCGGTGGTCAGGAAGGGTATATGACCCCATCCCACCGGTGTTCGGACCGACATCTCCTTCATAGGCCCGTTTATGATCCTGCACCAGAGGCATCGGGACAAGATGTGTCCCATCGACAAATGCCTGCAGGGTGAACTCCTCTCCGATAAGCCGTTCCTCAATGACGACATCGCCTTTGAGTTCATGAACATATCTGCAGGCCTCCTCATGGGTCAGATGTTCACCCATAATCCTGACTCCCTTGCCCCCGGTCAGGCCGGATGGTTTTATTGCATATTCTTTCGGTGTGGTTTTCAGGAATGCTTCAGCGTCTGTGCCGGAGTGGAAGATATGGTATTCAGGAAGACCGGGAATATTATATTTTTTCATCAGGTTTCTGCAGAATGATTTATCGGTCTCTATTCTGGCCGCCAATTGTGTAGGGCCGACACATTTGATTCCTGCCTCTTTCAGTGCATCAACAACACCGGTTTCAAGCGGAGCCTCAGGACCGATACATGCAAACTGAACCTGATGATCCTCGCTGAACTTTTTCACGGCTTCCGGGTCTGTTTCTGAAGTTATCAGGACCTTGTGTGCCAGTTCAGCAATTCCTGGGTTCATCCTGGTCATAACCGCAAAAATTCTCGTCTGTGGATTTTTGGAAAGGGCCTTTGCAATGGCATGTTCTCTGCCTCCGCTTCCGACAACAAGGATGTTTGTATGTGTATTCATTCCTGATAACTCCGGTGAATTTGTATCATTCTATCAATTTTAAAAAAAATTTAGAAAGTGCTCAAAACTGGCACTCTCTTGTATGAATGTATAAAGATCCTGGTCGCTCTGCGAACGAAGAGCTCTGCACTCATGCAGAGGTGATGAGATATAATCAGGTGGAGGAGTGAAAAATAGCTTCCTCTGGTACTAATTGCCATAGATATCGGATCTTAAATTTATATTCTCGTACCAATATGCGGTATACCTCATTAAACCTATCATTTATTTTTCGATGGTGTGACCTTTCTTGATATAGGAAAAGACCTCCTATACCCATAATTTATACTCATACATAACCAGTAGTACTATTCATATGCCCGGTCTGCAGCTCCCTATCGGGATTCAGTCATTTGAGAAGATCAGGAATGAGGGGTATTACTACGTGGATAAAACCCCTTTCATCGCTGAGTTAGCTCAAAAAGGTGCATACTATTTTCTCTCCAGACCACGGCGGTTTGGAAAAAGCCTCTTTATCGACACCCTCGCCTGTGCATTTTCAGGAAAAAGGGAGTTGTTCTCTGGTCTCTATCTTGATAATCCTGAATCCGGCTGGGATTTTGAGAAAAAATATCCTGTTATAAAAATCAGCTTTGCACAGCGGGTAAACCGGTCTTCTGCTGAATTATCCGAATACCTGACCCGAATTATTGCCCAGGAGGCGGCAAAGTATGGGCTTGTTATTGATCATACCATCTCATCCGGATTCCAGCTTGAAGATCTGATACGGGAACTATTCAAAAAAACCGGAAATATGGTTGTCCTTTTGGTTGACGAATATGACAAGCCGATTCTGGATAATCTACATGATCAAGGGGTAGCATCAGAACTTCGTGAAGATCTCAAGAGTTTTTATAGCATCATCAAGGATCTTGATTCATTTCTGGCCTTTGTTATGCTTACCGGGGTTTCAAAATTTGCGAAAACCGGGATTTTTTCCGGGCTGAACAATCTTAAGGATATTACTCTTGATTCCCGATACTCTGCAATATGCGGATATACTCAGACAGATCTCGAACAGATTTTCATGGACCACCTCTCCCGATTTGATAAAGACGAGGTGAAGCGGTGGTATAACGGATATTCCTGGACCGGTGAGTCGGTTTATAATCCGTTTGACATCCTTCTGCTTTTTGATGAAGGGACGTTCAAGCCATATTGGTTCGAGACCGGAACGCCGACCTTTCTTATGAAACTCTGGGAGTCAAACCCACGGCTTCCGGCTGATTATGAAGATCTTATTGCGGGGACTGATCTGCTCGGATCATTTGATCCTGAATATATCAGGATTGAGACCCTTCTCTTTCAGGCAGGGTATCTTACGATAAAAAAATGGTCTGCAGATCCTGTCCGGGGATTTATCTGCTGGCTTGGATACCCCAATGTAGAGGTCAGAACCTCATTAAATACCCTGTTTGCTGAAGTCCTTTCAAAACAAGAGATATAAAAAAATCGTGAAATGCTCTATGATGTACTGGAACGGGAGGATCCCAGTCAGGTTTATAAGATTTTCTCTTCATTTTTTGCCTCAATTCCGCACGACTGGTATAGAAAAAACCAGTTATCGCAGTTTGAGGGGTATTATGCGAGTATCGTATACACGTATTTTGCAAGCCTTGGGTATGAAGTCATACCAGAAGATACAACAAATAAAGGCCGAATAGACCTTACGGTAAAAACGAAAACCGGCATTTGGATCTTTGAATTTAAAGTGTCAGATTCTTCTTCATCCGGAAACAAAAGTCCTCTGGCCCAGGTCAGGGAAAAAAAGTACCGGGAAAAATATGAGAACGATGGCAGGAAGATCTTCGAGATCGGCATAGTATTCAACCCGATGACCCGAAACATTGACCGGTGGGAAGTTCAATGATACTTTGTAATGGTTGTATGAACCACCTTTCTCTTACATCATGACTTTTCTTGCAACCGGGTTTCAGCAGGTGGACCATTCAGAGGACCAGGAAAAACTGGTCCGGTGTCTGTCGG
>CAYWHV010000242.1:0-4474 GCA_964458045.1 uncultured Methanospirillum sp. | reverse complement strand
CCTCGGGACCCGGATCGGGATTCCGGCAGAGTTCTTCATCATCGGCATGGTGATTGCCATCCTGACCATTCAGGGGATATCTCACCGGCACTCAAGCAGGCTTCTTGGCGCAATATGGAGGGTTCGGAGATGAGTATCGATGGATCAGAAGATCTGCTCAGTATGATATCCGGCCCGTTCTCTACCTCATATATCAGCCCCCCATCTGAAAGTGCTGAACTTGCTGCCCTGATGTGTGGCCTTATTGCTCTTTATGCAGTCATCAGAATCATTCTTGAACAGGATGTCATGAGAAAACTGCCATTCCTGAATGTATTCAGCTTTGCCGTTGCCGGAATTATGGCCCTTCTCATCCCTCACCCGCTTGGGATCATTGCCGCAGCAGCCTATTTTATCGGCTCGACATTTGAATCAAATGCTATCGCGAGTACATGGGCCGGAGGAGTGGAGGAATGAACACCCTGCTCCTGATATTTTGTGCCATTGCCCTGATTGGAGGATTGTATGCAGGATTTGCACGGGATCCCTATGCAAAACTTATCGCAATCGGGATTATTGCAGGCGGGATAATGCCCATCATCATTGTCCGGGGCTATGTTGATGTGGCAGCAGCTCTTGCCCTTATAATACCACTGTCAACCATTTTTGTCCTCCAGCTCTGCAAAAAGGGGGCCGTATGAGCCCGGAATTTTTTGCAGGTCTGATTCTGCTCATCATCGGGACATGGGTAACTGCTTTTCCCCGTGACCGGGAGTACCTGACACGTCTTATCAATCTGGAGATTCCGGCCTTCGGACTGCTTCTCGTTGCCTTGTCATTTGATGAGACTCTGGCATTGCTGACATTTATCGCAGTATCGACCCTGACCACCTTTGTCCTTGTGTTATTGATCGAAAGGAGGGCACAGGAATGATACGGTGGATAGGACGTGGATTTCGGACATTTTCAAACTGGATGTCCACCTATGAAAACCTCGTCGCGGTGTACGCTGCATTAGGTATTGTCGTTGCCATATGCGGGATTATCATGGTTCCCATGCTCACCTACCATGAGGACCAGATTTACTCGAAAACAATAAACCGGGATTCAACCCTTGATCCCTATGACCGGGGAGGAGTTCCGTTCACCAGGGTTGATATCAAAGCCCAGTACCCGGACAACTCACCGACTGCCGGGTATGTGACTACCTATCTGACACCGTTCTCATGGTTCCTAGCCAATAATACCCATTATCTCGGAACAACCATCGTTGCACATCCGGGAGGAATCCTTGATGAAATCCTCTATAACACCCGGGGCCTTGATACCGTGGTAGAAACGAGTATCCTCTTTACTGCATTTGCCATTGCATCATTTCTGTTCAGGAGGAAAGACTGATGGATTTTTATCAGATCGGATTACTGGGCACCCTGAGTTGTGTTGCCATATCATTCATTGCCCTTTTCTTCGAACGGGATGATATCCATAAAATTCTGGTTGTGGACCTGATAGAGACAACCGGTCTTGTCCTTATCTGTCTTGTCGCAACAGATCTGGCAGAAGCCCTTATCCTCCCCGGCCTTGTGGTGGGGATATCAGAACTCCTGATGCTGACCGAACTGTATATCAGAAAGGAGAAACTTCCCCTTCCGACATTCAAACCCATCCGGATTGAGGTCATGCGGACCGCACCACCTATCATCACCTTTGCCCTGGTTGTGTATGGTATCATCCTGTCAGGGTTCTCAGGTGGCGCAGTCGCAGGAATCGGACTGGTGTTCTACTTCCTCTGCAAGGGATATGAAGAACGGTTTGTGCTGCTTGAGACGATATCCGGATATGCCTGGGCACTCTGGATTGTGGCATTCTTTATATTCATGATCCTGCCACAGGCCTGGCTGATTGCGGTGATGCTCTCCGGAGGGGCGATTCTTGTAAAAGTAACCACCAAGATGGCACTCATCGGTACCATGCGGGAGGGACGAAATGTTTAATCTGCCCATCGAAGGAGAGGAACTCTTTGTCCTGGAGTTTGGGGATATCGTCAATTACTTCAGTTTGTACACAACCACCCTGTTCCTGTTTGCAACCGCCTTTATTATCATCGCCATCATCGCACGACCAGAGCGGCAGACGGATATCATCTTTGGTACTGATGCGATATATACCAAGGATATAAATCCGGAAAATTTACGTTTCCAGCGGTTCATGGCAATCGCCTGTGGTCTGGCTACACTTGGGGCAGTGTGTTCAGGTGACCTCTTTAACTTCTCCCTTTTTACCGCACTCATCGGGATCACCAACATCGGGATTGTCGCCGGGGTAAGCAACCGGTATGTTCTGAATGCGGCGTATAATTATGGAATTGTTGCAATGGTCGCAACCACCTTCCTCTTTGGTGGTGCAGCAACGGCCCTTGGAACCTGTGGAACCCTGTCCATCTGGGAACTTGCCGGCCTTGGGATGGTCCCCCTGGCTGCGAAGATGTTCCTGGTCCTTGGGGTGATGGGAGAAGGAATGGCCCCCTTCTATATCGCAAAGGCTGAGATCACCCGGGCCCCGGGAGCACCCTATGTGCTGATGATCCATGTCAGTTCGCTCCTCATCTTCCTCCGGGTAATAGAGATCATTCTGACGGTGTAACAATGAATAAAGAGTCATATCTGGCAGTAACCATAATCACGGCAGTCATACTCGGGCTTGCGGCATATGCGGTATCCATCGGAACCGAGCCAGGATGGCTTATGGTGATCGTCGTGGTTCTGACATTTCCGGTATTCATCCTGGCACTCTTTCTCTGGTGGAATGCATCAAATACAGAGGGGGACATCCCATTTACCGGGTATTAATATGATAATCCTGATACTTCCCGCAGTTTTTATCGGCCTTTTGTTTCATGGCATACATCGTAAAGTCATTGCACGAATACAGGGACGACCCGGTCCGCCGATCTGGCAGGAGATACTTCACACGTTAAAATTCTCCTTCAAGCAGACATGGATTCCCAAAACGGCAAGCATGCCCATGTTTGTCTTCATCGTGGCGGTTTCCATTGCCATCTGGACCGGTGCATTCTATATTGTCTTCAGTGGGGGCAGTCTGCTCCTTCTCTTCGCTGTATTCATGCTCCATAAGATCACCGAACATGGTCTGGGACTCTCATCAGGTTCGCCATATGGAAAATTCGGGGCAATACGATCGGTGATGTCTGCAGCGTCGGAGATCCCGCTCTTTGCAACGATTGCAGGAATATATGTGGTGACCGGTTCCCTGATGATAAGCGATATTACCAGATACCAGGAGATTCACGGACCTCTGCTCATCGGAGCGTTCCCGATAGCAATCGCCATGTACATCGTCATACTTTCCAAGATGCATTATGGACCGTTCTCAATCATCGAAGCAAAAGAGATTGTTTCAGGGAACCGGACCGAACACTTCGGTGTCTGGCGGGCAGGCCTTGAAGTTGCATATGCATTAAAGACCTTTGTACTTCTTGCAGCATTCGTTCTGCTCTTTATTGGTGCCATCCCCTGGTACCTGATGCTTCTTGCCATGCTGATCATCCTGATTTCACTCTCCTTTGTATGTGCCTTCACCCCGATGCTCTCGCCGTTTGACGCGGTTGCACTTCAGACGGTGATTACCGGTGTTCTGGCAATATATATCATTGCTCTTGGGGTGATGGGATGAATCTCATCAGGATAGCCCTGGCAGGAGGGGCAATTGTTTATGCAGCGTTATTTGGGATAGAACTGGTTCAGGGACATGTTCTCTGGCAGGCAATACTTGGAATCGCTGCAGTTGCCATCCTTGCCCTGCTCCCCTACACCTGCGAAGAGCATCAGATCCATGAAGGGGAGATGGTCGCATTATGGACCTGTATCCTGCTCTTCGGCCTGTATGCGATTCTGAAAAGCGGGGGGCTGGTATGACAGAGATATATGAGCGTGACCTGTATGGAATGAAATATGCCATCCTGAAAAGTCCGTATCATAAGAGAGTGGTCACGGCCTGTGCAGACATGCTGGGAATCACCCCCATGCAGATGAGGAGAATTTTCATAGAGAATCTTGATATGCTCATGCTTGAATCACTGGGAGCCAGGTTTGATAGTTGGAAGATGCAGGGCGATCAGACTGGTGGCATCAGACATGAGATCGGGTATGACCTCTTCACAAAATATATTCCGATTATCCCAGAAAAGATCATGAAAGAAGTAATAGAAAGCGTTGAAGCAGACAATAACAGCCTTGATAAAGCACGTGAACAACTCATGAAAATAACAGGTAAGGAGACGGAAACGTGACACTGCTTCAGTCAGTAAAAAATGCCGTCAGACAGAGATCAATACATGTCTGCTACGTGGACACCGGTTCCTGCAATGGATGTGATATCGAGGTCCTTGCCTGCCTCTCACCCCGGTATGATCTTGAGCAGTATGGGATTTATGTCCACAATAACCCGAGAGAAGCGGATGTTCTTCTTGTTATCG
>CAYWHV010000241.1:0-4485 GCA_964458045.1 uncultured Methanospirillum sp. | reverse complement strand
CCGTTTCCGGGATATTAAAAAAGGAAGCAATCGAGTATATCATCTCGCTTCCCTGCGATCGGACGAAAGACCTCTGTGAGATCCTAGAGGAAGAGTTCCGGTATATTACCATCTCAAGAGAAGAGGACGGTATCGGGATTCTATCTGGTCTTTCCCTGATGGGAAAACGGGGCGTATTACAGATGCAGAGCTCCGGCCTAGGCAATTCTCTCAATGCCCTGATGACCCTTCCCTACCTGTATGGCCTTCCCCTGCCAATCCTTGCAAGCTGGAGAGGATATTACCAGGAGAAGATCCCGGCACAGATCCCGTTTAATGAGAAGATCCCGGATCTTCTGAAATTATACAACATTCCCTGCACGATTATCCGGGAGCCGGAGGATATTGACCTTATTACATCGGTCATCAGTGATGCCTGGATCGAAAGCAGACCTCATGTTGCTCTTATCTCCCCTCATGTCTGGGAGGGAGAGGAGGAATCGCCATCCTGTATGGCACAAGTCCGGAACCGAACCGTCCATCTCTCATATCAGGGAACTTTTTCAGAGCCGGTCATGCAGCGGGCTGATGCCATCGGGGTTCTTGCATCGATGATGACCGATGAACTGGTTGTTTCAAACATCGGTGTTCCGTCAAAGGAACTCTACCATGCACGGGATAATCCGGCCAATTTTTACATGCTTGGCTCATATACCCAGGCAAGTCCCCTTGGATTTGGTATTGCTCTTGGAACTGACCGGACCGTGGTCGTCCTTGACGGAGACGGAAGCCTTCTTGGAACAGCCGCCCTTCCGGTCATTGCCGGGGAGTCACCTGAAAACCTGATTATCATTGGTCTGGACAACGGAGTCTATGGCAGCACCGGCGATCAGTGTTCCCCTGCATTCAATACGGTTGATCTTGAACTTCTTGCACAGGCAAGTGGATTTCAAAAGACCTGGAAGGTGCACACTCCTGAAGAACTGAAACAGGCATATGTACAGGCTTTAAAGGGAGGTTTATCATTTATTCATGTGGTCATCAGACCTGGAAACCGTTCAGTCTCCAATATCCCACTCTCCCCTGCGGAGATAAAAAACCGGTTCTGCTCTGAAGCAGGCCGAAAATAAATTTTTAGACCGAAAATTTTTCAGTCTCAGTATTCAGATTTTCTGCAACCTTATGGACCTGTGCTATCTGTTCTGATATCTGGTCAATTGCTGCTGCTGCTTCTTCACTTGCAGCCGCAGATGCGACAGCGTCCTTGGCGGTTCCTGAAACGAGGGTATTTACCTCATTAATGGATGCCGTAATCTCTTCTACCGCTGCAGCCTGCTGTTCTGCTGCCTTTGCAACGTTGTCCATCTGAAGGCTGACAGTATTTACCGAATCGATGATCTGATTGAAGACTTCAAGGGTCTCATTCAGAGCCCTTCCTCCCTCCCTGACGACCAGAACACTCTTATCCATGGTATCTGATGCAGCCTGTGTCTTTTTCGTCAGGCCTTCGATCATCTCGGAGATGTTCTCCGCTGACTGCCTGGACTCAAGTGCCAAAGATTTCACTTCGCTTGCAACAACGGCAAATCCCCGTCCGGCCTCGCCTGCCCGTGCCGCTTCAATTGCTGCGTTTAATGCCAGGAGATTTGTCTGGGATGCAATATCTGATATAACCAGTGAAATCTTACTGATTTTCCCCATCTCCTCCATGATCTCATGGACAAGACCGGTAACAACATCAGTCGAACTCGTGATCTCCTTCATCCCATGCTCAGCCTCCTGGGCAAGAGATGATCCCTTCTTGGACAGGGTGTTGGTATCGGAGGATATCTGGTTTACTTCACTCGTCCGTCCTGAAACATCAGATACATTGACCGCAAGATCCTCCATCGCTCTCAGAATCTGGGAGAGTCCGTCACCACCCTGTTCAGCCTTCATACTTACATTCTGGGCGATCTCTGCAAGAAGTGAAGAGCCGGATGACATATCCTGGATACTGGCTGATGCCTGGGATGTTGCTTTATTGAGGACTTCTATCTGGCTGGTAATGATTGAAACTGCATCTGAAACATGGTGACCGACATCATCAAGGGCCTGCTGAAATGCCTTCCATTCCCCTGAGTATGTGATGCCGGTATTCATCCGTCTGGTAAAGTCGTACCCGGCATAGCCATTTGAGACCTCCATCGCCTCATGAACCGGGATAACAACGGAGTCAAGGGTCTTATTGATGCCTTCGATGATCGTCCGGTAATCACCTTTATGTTTTGACGGATCTGCCCGGACCATGAGTTTCCCTTCAGATCCTGACGTTACGAGCATATCAACATCAGCGATAACACTCCGGATATTATCCCGCATTTTGACAAGAGGGCCATACATCTGGTCTTTATCTGATGCCTGCATGATCTCTGCGGTCATATCCCCGTCTGATATCCGGGTGACATAGATTATCAGACCGTTCAGCCAGTCATGCACCGCGTTTATGGCATCTTTTATCTTGGCATGGTCACCGACGCAGTCAATCTCAACCCGCTCACTGAGATCTCCTTTCCGTATCTTCTGAAGAATCCGGTTACCGGCACGAATGGGGGTGAGAATGGCATCAAGCATCTCATTCATCCCTCTGATGGTAGCTGCGTACTCACCCGAAAAGAGGTCCGGGTTCCCTCGGTTTGCAAGATCACCGCGTTTTGCAGCCTCTGACATCCGGAATATCTCCTCATGGACTTTCTTGGTGATCTCTGCTACCCCGTTGACGGCATTCCGGATCTTTTCATGCTCTCCGGAGTATACCTGCTCAATTCCCCCTGACATATCCCCCTTGGCAATCTTCTGAAGAACCTTGTTCATATCCCTGAATGGATGGAGGATACCGTCCAGCATGGCATTGATACCGGTGATGAGCTTAAACATGTCACCCCCGTATCCTTCTGAAGAGAGCCTGGCCCTGAGGTTTCCTTTCTTCATCTCTTCTGCAAGCTCAAGAATGTCCTTGATTGCGTGATGCTCAGCGGTATTGTCGACTATTGTCAGGATGAGATGAGTGGAACCGGAAGATTCAGACTGGCGGACTGTTACCTTTCCGGATATTTCAGATGTATCAAGCCGGGTAAACACCCACTCAAACCGTGTGTTCTTTCCTTTTTTGACTGAGCTTAAGAGGTTTTGAATGACGACTGCTGAAGATGACCCGTCCGGCTGGGTGGTTGGTGATATATCCGAGAGAAACTTACCGGTGAGATCTTCAGATTGGCGCGCTTTCAAGAGTCGAACTGCCGCAGCATTGCCAAATATGATCCGGTTCTCTGCCAGTACCAGAAGAGCGGTCGGGATATCGTTCAGAATCATCTGACAATCCTGATTCTGATACCCTGACAGAGAAGTATTCAGGTTTGATGAATCCGCCATAGTTATCAGTTTTTCCCCCATTTCAGAAATAGTATGATTGAATTGGTGGATAACGAGAAAAAGGTAATGAAGTGATCAGCTTTTCAGGGCTGCCTCAAGTCTCTGGTTCACCGCGTCCCATCTGACGATATTCCAGAAGTTCTCAATAAACTTCGCCCGGTCATTCATGTAATCCAGATAATATGCATGCTCCCAGACATCAAGGACCATCAGAATGCGAAACCCTGGATATACATGAACATTATGCTTTTCCACCTGCATGAGGAGCAGCCGCTGTGTCCCAAGGCAGACGGAGAGCACTGCCCATCCTGATCCCTCTACCGAGGAAGCTGCCTGGGTGAATTCCTTCTTGAACCGGTCATAGGATCCAAAATCCCGGGTTATCCAGTCTGCAAGGGTTCCGGCCGGTACACCGCCGCCCCCTTTTCCTGCCGGAGCAAGGTTTTCCCAGAACAGGGTGTGAAGCCGGTGTCCGCCGATATGAAATGAGAGTTCCTTGAGCAGGGCTTTCTGATCCAGATCTGATCCCTCACTTCGTGCTTTCTCCAGTTTTTCAAAGATGGTATTCGCACCGGTGACATAGGCCTGGTGATGTTTCTGGTGATGCAGGGTCAGTTGTTTCTCTGATATAAAGGGTGCAAGAGCTCCATACTCAAAGGATAGGGCTGGCAATGCATACTTTTTTGAATCGTCCATGAGTTTCCTCCTGATTGTGGAGTAGTCCGCAACAGTACTTAAGATCATCGGATTGCATCTCGTATGGCAGAGCATACATGGTTTCCACGCATATACGATGTATGGATATCTATGATGTCAGAATTCCTCACATGAAGGTTGCAGATAACAGCCTGCTTGCAGAGTTCTTTCATCCGCTCCGAATTGGAAAGGATATGCAGTGCCGGTACAGCATTGCCCATGCACAGGTCCCGGTTGGGGTAAAGACCCTTCCCCACCGGCTTATCAGGTCTTCAGAGGCATACTACATCCTTGCCGGGACCGGGATGATGCATGTCGGGGATGAGCAAAAAGAGGTCGGTGAGGGGCAGCTTGTGTTCATTCCCCCGGGAAAGACCCAGTGGATTGAAAATACCGGCA
>CAYWHV010000240.1:0-4510 GCA_964458045.1 uncultured Methanospirillum sp. | reverse complement strand
AGCACCTCACCTATGAAGAGGCAATAGGGCTTGCAAAAGACCTGAAGGTAAAGGATTTCCGCACTGTTCACATGAGTCATATCATCCCGTTTGATGCACCAGGTCAGGGTCGCGACGGGGAAGTTTTCAGTTATTAACCTGTTTATGCGCTCTACCTTTATCTGATCTGAACTCTAACAAAGTACAAATGAATATTACGGTTCTCGAACTCGGTGAGGATCTGGTCAGGATCTCTCTTGCCGGCCAGCGACATACATTCATGAATGCATTAAAGACCGAGATCCTTACCGATCCTGCGGTGGATGTTGCAAATTATGTCATTGAATTCCAGTTTTCAGACCCGGTCCTGACCGTAACCACTCATAATAAGGCTGACCCGGTAAAACCAGTCCTGGATGCATGCAGGCGCCTGTCAGTTCAGTGCGAGGAACTCTTATCCTCGCTTGAAAAATCAGCAAAAAAGTAGATTCAGGGTTTTTCTGTAAAGATAATTGAACCTGAAATCTTCGCTATTCTTACTTTTATCTTCTGGCCCGGACGACCACCGGCAACGTAAACGATATATTTTCCGATTTTTGCTACTCCGTCTCCACGTCTGGATGTGGATTCGATGTTGACCTCGATGATATTGCCCTGTTCAAGCCCGGATGATCCGGATTCAACCTTGGACTTTCTCTTCCTGACCGGGCGGTGACTTCCACAGGCCTCACATTTCAGCATCAGGATGCGGTCATCTTTAAAGAGCCTGGTATCAGGTTTCCCACATTCGGAACATATGACATAATCATCGACATAACTGCGGATCATCGGGGAGAAGAGTGAATCTTCAAATTTTCCATTGAAAATTGCACGTGACCCATCGATCTTTCCTGCAGTTCCAAGTTCACCGAGCAGGAATTTCATCAGGTGATCAGGATCGCGCCGGAGAGCACTAACTATGTCTGAAAAGTTCTCAAGGATGGTTGTCTTACCCTCAACTATTGATTTCGGTTCAGGGTACGACCAGCGTTCTCCATCCTCTGACGGTTCTGTCACCTCCTCGTATGCCTTATTGAGAAGGGCCTCGTATGATTCGACCATGCGTTCATAATTTCTTTCACAACCGCAATTAAATGTCCCTCGTTTTTAATGGTGAGAATTTTTTGATGACAGGTGGCTTTGGGGAATGAATTATGCGAAAATCATAATCCTGACTGAAAAGTTTTAGTATACTTCGGATCCCACTTATGGGAACCACTCAATATTTTTCTTCGAGGGCGCAATGTCTCTGTTAAAAACATCTGAAAGGGGTTTTTCCCGTGAACTGCCTGATGTGCAGTCCACCCTTCCTGATGTCAGGATAAACCTGACCAGGGTAGGTGTAAAGAACGTAAAAAAACTGGTCGAAGTAACCAGACCAGGGAAACGACCGGTTATCTTTATCTCCAATTTTGATATCTTTGTAGATCTCCCCGGCAGTCTGAAGGGAGCAAATCTCTCCAGAAACTTTGAGGTGATCGACGAGGTTTTGCAATCTGCGATAGAAGGGGAAGTAAAAGAGATCGAGCAGCTCTGCAGCCGTGTTGCACGGCGGCTTTTAGACAAGCATGAGTATGCAGACCGGACCGAGGTACAAATGAGGTCTGAGTTTATGGTTGCCGGAGAAACACCGGTCACCGGAACACTCTGCCAGGAAGTAGTCAAGGTGTTTGCCAGTGCGATTGCACAGCGGACATTCAAGGAGCCTATCGTCAGAAAGAGCATCGGTGCAGAAGTTACCGGTATGACTGCATGTCCCTGTGCCCAGAATATCATGCAGGAACGGGCACGGGAGGTTATGGAAAACCTGGATATTGCTAAGGATAAGATAGAATCATTCTTCAAAGAAGTTCCCATGGCAACTCATAATCAGCGGGGGAGAGGGTTTCTCTCTATCGAGACTGATGACGAGAGCCATGTGAAACTGGAGAAGATTATTATGATTCTCAAGCAGTCCATGTCCACGCCGATATTTGAACTTTTAAAGCGTGGTGATGAGGGTCACGTGGTCCTTTCAGCTCATAAGAATCCACGGTTTGTCGAGGATTGTGTCAGAGAGATGGCACGCCGTGTCCATGCAGAATTTGGCGACCTTCCCGGTGATTCTGTGGTAACCATTGCCCAGGATAATGAAGAGAGTATTCACCAGCATGATGCATTTGCAGAACGGCAGGCTACCATTGCCGAGCTAGCGGATGAGATCAATGGTGAATATCTTGATATCAGCTAAAATACCAGGCTAGCACGAGAACCAGCAGAACAAGTGCAGTTCCGGCAAGAATAACCATGTTCTTTTTTTCCTGATCTCTGCGGACAAGTTCCTGCTCCATGATTTTGACGAACTCAGAGCATACCGGCATCATCTGCCAGACTTTTTCAATGTCATCTCTCGTTACTTCATAAAAGTGATGCGAGACCTGGTTTCGAAAATTGACAAGGTCGATCATCTGCTGACGTATCTCCCAGGAGATCACCCCATGATCATGGAGTCGTTTAAAGAAAACCTTGTTTTTTACCTGCTCCTCTGAGCTGATATATCCCCGTATGAGGCTCACTTCACGTGCCAGGTCCAACAGGCGGTTTGTCAGGACAAAAAGAACCATTGTTCGTGCATAATAATCCCTCCTGTCCTGGTCAAACCGCTCTTTTCTTCTGAAGATACTTTCAGCATCTTCCTGGTAGTGCCTGATGTCACACAGGATGGTCTGGCAGGCAGTGGATCGAAAAAGACAGGTCCCAAGAGGCATACGCAATAACTCATGTACGTGTCTTTTTTCCGGAATATATCAATTGCTATAGGTTTACTCAGGGAAGGGCATGAGCGCGAAGCAGTATCCTTCACCTGTTTTGGATAAATCCTGCAGATTTCGGTCTTTTTTTAGAAAACCGAAACCGTACAAAAAGGCACTCGGAGAATTCTTCGATTCATTGAGTAACACGAAAAGATATTTTCACAAGGGGATGAAAATAAGATTTTTCATTCAAAATATCTTATTTTAAAATAAATAACGAAAATCTGAAATTTTTTTAGTCTATTAGAACGAAAATGATCAAACCTCATTAGATATTTTGATCTTACTGGTTGTGAAAAAATGAATGTTCGTATTAATATTGTCCGAACATTGGACCACAATCGTGACATGATTTCCGTTCAAATGGCAAATTAGATATATCTTATAGCCAAATGCCATTTGTCGTACAATGGTACGGTCATACCCCTCAGATCTCCTGAGGGCTCTTGATATGAGTTGTACAGCATTGCGAACAAACAAATATCAAAGGCGATTCTCTTGTCCAAAGTAGTAGAAGTTTCCCCAACCACACGACATGAAGGACACTCCAAGCTTGTCCTTAAAGTCAACGATGCGGGAATAATTGAGCGTGGAGATTGGCTGAGTATCACTCCGGTAAGAGGTATTGAGAAACTGTGCGTTGGCAAGTCCATGCACCAGGCACCCAAGATCTCATCCCGTGTTTGTGGTATCTGTCCAATCGCCCACACTCTCGCAGGCGTCGGCGCTATGGAAGCATCGATCGGCTGTGAAATCCCACAGGATGCATATCTGCTCAGAACAATCCTTCAGTGTGCAAACAGGCTGCACAGCCATGCACTTCACAATATTCTGACTCTGCCGGATATGTACATCCCAGGAACAGACACCAAGATCAACCCGTTCACTCCGGAAGAGCCAGTCAGAACCGTTGCAAAGCGGATCCAGCGGCTCCGTGAGATCGGGCAGACCGTCGGTGAGATTGTTGGTGGAGAAGCCATTCACCCAGGAAACCCCCGGGTCGGTGGTATGTATTACAACATCTCCCCACAGGCAAAACAGAAAATTTTCGACCTTGCCAAGGAAGGACTCTCACTTTCCATCGCCCAGATGGACTTCATGATTGCAGTCTTAAAGAACTGGGAAAACCGCGGCACCGTTACTGTCGGAAAGACCGAAGTCGAGATTCCGGAGAAGTTCGGATGGCACGACCAGGGTTACATGGCAGTAGACCCCGTCTTTGACAGTTCAAGCCTTGACTTTGAACCAAAGTGGGATCCGGACCGGTGGACCGATGTTTCACCGTACAACTGGTACCAGGGAGAGATGGAAGTCAGTCTTGAAGATGCAGACTACCCGGTCGGTGGAACCACCAAGGCAGGAACCAAGACCTGGCCACAGATGCAGGCCTGTACCTCCGTTCCGCTCTATGATGGATGCCCGGTTGAAGTAGGTCCACGTGCCCGTCTGGTCCAGTTCAAGAACTATGACCGCAAGGGTGCCATGGGCCTGCAGATTGCACGGCAGATGGAGTATCCGGACTGTCTCTACACCATGATGGAAGCTCTCGATGCACTTGACTGTAATGGTTCAGTGCTTGCAGACGAGATCCCACAGGGTGACGGCAGCCTTGGATGGAATGCAAACGAAGCACCACGTGGTTGTGACGTTCACCTTGCTCGTGTCAAGGATGGAAAAGTTCTGGAGTACACACTCCTTGT
>CAYWHV010000239.1:0-4541 GCA_964458045.1 uncultured Methanospirillum sp. | reverse complement strand
GGAAAGGGGTCGGAAAGAACACCGGTCTTGGGTTATTCCTGACCCGTGAGATTCTTGATATCACCGGGTTATCAATAACAGAGACTGGGAAAGAGGGTGAAGGGGCAGTGTTTGAGATCAGGATTCCTGATGGGGCATGGGGACAAAAGAATAATTAGAGAACGAATAATTTGAGGTGATGAGCATTATCCTACTCCGGGGCCTTTTTGAAACGAAGTAAGTATTTGTTATTATTAATTCAAACTGGAAATCATGAATAATAAAACTCCCGATTCTGGAAAAAAACTCATCCTCATGGTATTATTGATACGAATCTCCAGTTTACTGATTCATCTTCGAAACCGTTATTTGGCTTATTAAAAAATTGGAAAATTCATAATCAGGAACTCTGTGATGAACTGAGAGATTAAATGAGTTCATGAAACCCCCTTTCTGGATGTCTGGCGAAACCACCAGGAGTTTTAGGCATTGTGACGGATAACACCAGGGAGCGAGGTTGGGTACCAGGTTTTCATGTCCGTGTCAGGGGATTTTTTTATCAGAATTTTTATTTCACCTCATTCATATATCTTGACCGCGTAGATATGGGAGCATTATTCCGGATGATGATACATTGACCCCCAAACGAGTACCACGGAGAATTAAAAACGGGGATGAACCCTATATTCTGTCTCCAAAAAATGATTTTGTGTTCAGGCTGCTATTTGGTGATGATGGGAATGAAGAACTTCTCGCATCGCTTCTTAGTTCCATCCTGCATGAGGAGATTGAACATGTCGTAATAAAAAATCCATATATCCTTAAATTATTTTCAGAGGATAAAGAGGCCATTCTTGACATTAAAGCGGCTATTAATTCAAAAAAACTGGTTGATATTGAGATACAACTCTGGAAATCACCTACCCTGATGAGCAGGATCCTATTCTATTGGGCACGGCTTTATGCATCGCAGATAAAACAGGGAAATGATTATAATGTTCTTCAAAAAACGACTTCAATACTAATATTGGATGATCTCAGCCATTCATCCGAAGATTATCATGCATGTTCATGTTTGCATGATTGTAAACAGCACATAACACTGACTGATATGATAGAGGTACATGTTTTGGAGCTGCCAAAACTACATAACCTGATAGAGCAAGATAAGAGTAATACACTCCTGCAATGGATGTTATTTTTTAATGCACAAACAAGGGAGGAATTAATCATGGTATCTGAAGCAAACCCGGTAATTAAGAAAGCAACTGATCTCCTTATGACGATGAGCAGGGATGAGGAGACAAGACTGATGTACGAGGCAAGAGAAGAATATCTCCTGGGAAGACAAATTGAAATTCAGGGTGCGAAAGGAGAAGGGATTATTGAAACTAAACAGGAAATAGTCAGGAAACTGATTAAAAAAGGAATGGATGACCAGTTTATTAGAGAGATTACTGGTTTGAAATTAGAAGAAATCTCTTCTATTCGCAACGAAAAAGAGGTTTAACTCTTTTCCAAAAAATATCACAAATTTTTCTCCCTTTTTTTGTATGAATAAAATGACTCAAAATAACGTATCTGAAGCAAACCCGGTTATTCAAAAAGCAACGGATATGCTCATGGCGATGAGCAGGGATGAAGAGGAGAGACTCAGATACGAAGCAAGAGAGGAGTTTTTGCTTGATCAAAAGTATTTACTTAAGGCGGCGGAAATAAATGGGATTGAAATCGGTGTAAGAAAGACGGCTTTAAACCTCATAAACCTCGGTATGGATGATGAATTTATTTCGAAAGCAACCAGTCTCTCTTCTAAAGAGATCCAGAAGTTACGCAATCCGGAATAACCAATTCCCCAGTAAATATTTTTACAAACCCATTTTATTCTTCTCTTCCCTCTTTAAGAATCCCGAGGAAACCACCTGTTACTCAACCCATCTCATTACCTGCCCATCGGTACCTCGATGTGCCTGATTTTGATACATCAGGAACTCACTGGAATTAATCAATCGAAGCCCTTCTGTACTGATCACGGTTGTATGCTTCACAGATGAAGGCAGGCGATGGATACCATGTACTCAAATAGACAATTTCTATTCTCATCCTTGACGATGAACCATATCACACAGATGATTTTCATGTCCGTTCGTGGAACAGAAATTGTGGACAGAAATTTGAACTCACCGATCTCCTTGAGATTCATTTCCTGGAACTGCCAAAGGTACATAAGCAGGGAAAACGAAGAAAAATAATAATCTGATACCATGGATGAACTTTCTGTATGCACAACCAAGGGAGGAATTTGATATGACGTCTAAAGCAAAAACAGGTTTTAGAAAAATTTCGGATATTTACAATGCAATGACCCGGGAAGAAAAAGAAAGGGTTTATGCTATCGCACGCGAGGAGGTTTTAAGTAATCTAATATCCGCATGTAGGAGGGAAAAGAAGAAAGGCGTGGAAGAAGGGATTGAGATTGAAAGAGTAAATATCGCAAATACTCTCATAAACCTCGGCATGAATGATGAGTTTGTTTCAACAGCGACCGATCTTACACCTGAAGAGATCCAGAAGATTCGCAATCAGGAATAACCCATTTACAGATTTTCAACCCACATATTTCCAATTCAAAAGGTAGATATCTGGAGAGAACGATACTAGTTTAACGTAATACTTACTGAAATAATTCATACCGTTTGCATAATACTATGAAGTGCGATTGTTGTGCACGCCTCGGAATAATCATTTTTTCAAATCGATTATTCCAAAACGTTTGGAAATGCATTATAAAAACAATACACGATTGAATCGGTATGCTTTCCGGATATATAAACAGTGGAGAAATAAGTTATGACTTCTAAAACAAACCCCATCCTGAGTAAATCGACGGGTACAATCACCGAATTGAGCAGGGAGGAAGAGGAAAAATTAATGGAGGAGGCAAGAGAATTGTTCTTGTGGGATCAACGATACAGTCTTTATGCGGCGATGAGGGAAGGGTATAAAGAAGGCATGGAAGAACGAATAAATGAGGTTAAACAGGAAATATTACAAGAATCACGAAAAAAGGGAATCGAGAACGGCATTCAGATAAGTAAACACAAGATTGCTGAAAAACTCATCACAATGGGATTGGATGATGACTTTATCTCTCAAGCAACCGGTCTTCCTCCTGAAGAGATTCAAAAGAAACGAATAGGTTGAACCTATTTTTTTCAAATGCACAGATTCAATTCGATCTTGTGAAAATGTGTCTATTTCTTTCATCAAATCTGATAGGGTAAGGTTTTCAGTTTAATTTTCATCCAGTGATTTTATTTTTTCTTATTCATATATCATAACCGCGTAGATATGTGAGCATTATTCCGGATGATGATACATTGACCCCTAAACGAGTACCCCGGAGAATTAAAAACGGGGATGCACCATATATCCTGTCTCCGAAGAATGATTATGTATTCAGGTATCTGTTCGGCGAAGAGGGAAACGAGGAACTCCTGACTTCCCTGATCAGTGCCATTCTGGGATGGAAGATTACGCATGCAACCATCAAAAACCCATATATCCTGAAATTGTATTATGATACAAAAGAATGTATTCTTGATATCAAGGCGGAGATTGATGAGAACGTTCAGGTTGATATTGAGATGCAACTCTGGAGATCGCCGAAATTACTCAATCGAATTCTTCTGTACTGGTCACGGTTGTATGCTTCACAGATGAAGGCAGGCGATGGATACCATGTACTCAAAAAGACGATTTCTATTCTCATCCTTGACGATGATCCATATCACACAGACGATTTTCATGTGTGTTCACGGATCAGAAATTGTGTACAGAAATTTGAACTCACCGATCTTCTAGAGATACATATCCTGGAACTGCCAAAGTTACATAAGAGAAGAGAACAAGATACAAATGATAAACTGATACCATGGATGAACTTTCTGTATGCACAAACAAGGGAGGAATTAGATATGGCTTCTGAAGCAAACCCGGTTATTCGAAAAGCAACGGATATGCTCATGGCGATGAGCAGGGATGAAGAGGAGAGACTCAGATACGAAGCAAGAGAGGAGTTTTTGCTTGATCAAAAGTATTTACTTAAGGCGGCGGAAATAAATGGGATTGAAATTGGAGAGAAAAAAGGGATTATTGAAACTAAACAGGAAATAGCCAAGAAACTGATTAAGAAAGGGATGGACGACCAGTTTATTAGAGAGATTACTGCTTTGAAATTGGAAGAGATCTCATCACTCCGCAATCAGAAATAGGTTTAACTCTCTTCCAGATAATATTAATAATTTCTCCCCCAATTTTTTGGTATGAATATTATGCCACACAATATCACATCTGAAGCAAATCCGGTTATTCGAAAAGCAACGGATATGCTCATGGCGATGAGCAGAGAAGAGGAAGAACGACTCCAGAATGAAGCAAGGGAGGAGTTTTTGTTTGATCAGCAATATGGGCTTCAGGCGGCGGAGAGAAAAGGGATTGAAATTGAGAGAGTAACTATCGCTCGTAACCTCATCAACCTCGGTATGGATAATAAATTTATT